>NZ_JAWLFS010000029.1:0-18840 GCF_041685465.1 Rhodosalinus sp.
CTCCCATGCGGGACGACGCCCCCGCCGCCGGGATCAGGATGCCGATTTCCTCCACCGCCTCTCCCGCCCCCGTCCGGTCGAATGACGCAGCGTCAGTTAGCGCACCATGACAGGTCGGCGCAACCGTTCCGTCACCCGCGCAGGCGCGCGCCCTCGGGGTCGAAGAGCGGCGTCTCCAGCATCCGCGCCGGCCGCATCTCGCCCAGGATCTCGATCTCGACCTCGAGCCCCGGCGCCGCCGCCTCCGTCGGGATCAGGCCGAGCGCCACGGCGGTCTCCGCGTGATGCGAATAGCCGCCCGAGGTGCAGAAGCCGGTCACCTCGCCGCCGATCCAGATGGGTTCGTAGGCGTGCACGTCCGCGTCCAGCGTGTCCACCGCGAAGGGGCGCAGCGTGCGCGCCGCGCCCTCGGCGCGTTCGCGCTCTGCCGCCGCCCGCCCGACGAAGTCCACGTTCTTCTTCCAGGAGATGAAGCGGTCGAGCCCGGTTTCGCCCGCGGTATAGTCGGGCGAGAACTCGCGCCCCCAGGCGCCGAAGAACCGGTCGAGCCGCAGCGACATCATCGCGCGCATCCCGAAGGGCCGCATGCCGTGCGGCTGGCCGGCCGCCCAGAGCGTGCTCCAGAGCGCGCGCTGCGCCATCGGATCGCAGAAGATCTCGTAGCCCAGATCGCCGGTGTAACTGACCCGCTGCACGAGGCAGTCGACCATGCCAATCGTCAGCCGCCGCACGTCGAGAAACCGCATCTCCGAGACATCCGCCCGCGTCGCGGCCTGCAGCACCGCGCGCGCCCTGGGTCCCGCGATCTGGAAGCCCGTCAGCCGGTCGGAGACGTTCTCGACCCGGACGCCATCCTCGAGATTGTCGAGGAACCAGCGCATGTGGAAGGCCTGCGCGCCGTAGCTCGCCGTCAGGTGGAAATGCTCTTCCTCCACGCAGGAGACGGTGAAATCGCCCCAGAGCCGCCCCGCCGGCGAGAGCATCGGCGTCAGCGCCAGCCGCCCCGGCGGGGGAATGCGGCCCGCCATGATCCGGTCGAGCCAGGCGCGCGCCTTGGGTCCCGTCACGCGATACTTGCCGAAGTTGTGCGTCTCGTTGATGCCGACCGCGCCGCGCACCGCCTGCACCTCGCGCCGCGTCGCGTCCCAGGCGTTCGAGCGCCGGAAGCTCGGCGTCTCGACGCGCGGCTCGTCTCCTGTCGCGAAGTAGTTCACGACCTCCAGGCCATACTGATGGCCCCAGACCGCGCCCATCGCGTCGAAGACGTCGTACATCGGCGTCTGCCGGAAGGGCCGCGCGGCCGGCAGCTCCTCGTTCGGATAGGCGACCGAGAAGCGCTTCCGGTAGTTCTCGACCACCTTCGGCCGGGTGTAGCCCGGCGTGATCCAGTCGCCGTAGCGCGCGACGTCCATGGCAAAGGTGTCGCGCTCGCATTCGCCCTCGACCATCCACTGCGCGAGCATCAGCCCCACGCCGCCGCCCTGGGAAAAGCCCGCCATCACGCCCACAGCGGCCCAGTAATTGCGCACGCCCGGCACCGGCCCCACGAGCGGGTTGCCGTCGGGGGCGAAGGTGAAGGGGCCGTGAATCACGCTCTTCACGCCCGCGCGCTCCAGAACCGGGAAGCGGCGGTAGGCGAAGGCGATCGAGTCCTCGATCTTGTCGAGATCGTCGGGCAGGAGCTCGTGGCCGAAGTCCCAGGGCGTGCCGTCCACCGCCCAGGGCTTGGCGCGCTGCTCGTAGAAGCCGATGCAGAGCCCGCGCCCCTCCTGGCGCAGGTAGCTCTCGCCCGCAGGGTCCATGACGTGCGGGTGTTCGCGGTCGCGCTCGTAGATCTCTGGCACCTCGTCGGTGACGATGTACTGGTGCTCCATCGGGTGCAGCGGGAAGTAGATGCCCGCCATCTCCCCCACCTCGCGCGCCCAGAGACCGGCGGCGTTGACGACGTGCTCGGCGTGCACCGTGCCCCTGTCGGTCACCACGTCCCAGGTGCCGTCGGCGCGCTGGTTGGTCTCGCGCACCATGCAGTGGGTGACGACCTCCGCGCCCGCCATGCGCGCGGCGCGCGCGTAGGCGTGGGTGGTGCCGGAGGGGTCGAGATGCCCGTCGAGCGGATCGTAAAGCCCGCCGATGATGCCGTCGGTATTGGTGATCGGCGCGATCCTGGCGATCTCCTCGGGGCCGACGATATGGGTGTCGAGCCCCATGTAGCGATGCTTGGCGCGTTCGGCGAGCAGCATGTCGAAGCGGTCGCGGTCGTCGGCGAGCGTCACGCCGCCCACGTGGTGCAGCCCGCAGGACATGCCGGTGATCTCTTCCAGCTCCTTGTAGAGCCGGATCGTGTAGCCCTGCAGCGCCGCCATGTTCGTGTCGCCGTTGAGCGTGTGAAAGCCGCCCGCCGCGTGCCATGTCGATCCGGAGGTGAGCTCCGAGCGCTCGATCAGCAGGACGTCGGTCCAGCCGAGCCGCGTCAGGTGGTAGAGCACGCTCGCGCCGACGACGCCGCCGCCGATCACCGCGACCCGGGTGGTGGTTTGCATGGGAGCCTCCGACAGGTTTTCGTGGCACACTCGGGTGCGGGGCAGCGTCTGACAAGTCCGCAGGCGACACTCCATGTCGCTCCCGGATGCGGGCCGGGGGCGCTGCCCCCGTCGCGCGCAGGCGCGCGCGACTCCCCCGGGATATTTGTGCCAAGAAGAAGGAGCCGGCACCGCCTCCCCTTGCTTCTCCTTGCGTCAAATATCCCGGGGAGCGCGAGGGGCAGCGCCCCTCGCCCGCACGAAGTGCCAGAGGACGTGCGGCCGCAAGGCCGCGCCGCAGGATCGCTCAGAGCCGCCGGATCTTCAGCCGGGTGATCCGGTTGTCCTTGCGCCCGGCGACCTCGAAGCGGAAGCCGTGGAAGGAGAAGACCTGCCCCACGGTGGGGATCGTCTGCGCCTCGTGGATGACGAGCCCGGCGATGGTGTTGGCCTCCTCGTCGGGCAACGCCCAGTCGGTCGCGCGGTTGAGGTCGCGGATCGTCATCGCGCCGTCGACGAGGAAACTTCCGTCCTCGGCCTTGCGCACCGGCATGTCGGCGGCCGGGTCGAACTCGTCGGTGATCTCGCCCACGATCTCCTCGAGGATGTCCTCGAGCGTGATCAGCCCCTCGAGCGAGCCGTATTCGTCGACGACCAGCGCGAAATGCGTGCGCCGGCGCAGGAACTGGCGCATCTGGTCGTCGAGCGTCGTGGTGTCCGGCACGAAATAGGGGGTCATCGACACCTCGGAGAGGTCGAACTCGGCGAGCACCTCGGCGAGGCCCACCTCGCGCTCGGCGGCCTCCATCCGGCGGTAGAGCGCGCGCAGGAGGTCCTTGGCGTGGATCACCGCGACGATGTTCTCGGGGTCGTTCTCGTAGACGGGCAGGCGGGTATGGCTGCTCTCGAGACACTGGCGCAGGATCTCGGCGGGTTCGGCGTGGGCGTCGAGCATCTCGATCCGCGAACGGTGCAGCATGATCTCCTCGACCGTCCGTTCGCCGAGGTCGAGCGCGCCGAGGATGCGGTCTCGGTCCTCCTTCTCGACGGCGCCCTCGGCGTGGCCGAGCTGCAGTGCGCCCACGATCTCCTCGCGCACGGCGAGGATCTGGCTGTCGGGATCGGTCTGAACGCCGAAGAGCCGGAGGATGCCCCGGACGAAGAAGCGCACCGCGGAGACCACGGGCGAGAAGAGCTGCACCACCACGCGGATCACCGGCGCGACGAGGGACGCGGCCGCCTCGGCGTTGGTGATCGCGTAGGTCTTGGGCAGCACCTCGGCGAAGATCAGCACCAGAAGCGTCATCACCAGCGTCGCGAGCGCCACGCCCGACTCGCCGAAGAGCTCGGTGAAGAGCGCCGTGGCGAGCGAGGCGGCGAGGATGTTGACGAGGTTGTTGCCGAGCAGCACCGAGCCGATCAGGCGCTCGTTGTCCTCGGTGATCGTCAGCGCGAGCGCCGCGCCCTTCGAGCCCTTGTCGGCGCGCGTGCGCAGCTTGCCGCGCGAGGCGGCCGTGAGCGCGGTCTCGGAGCCCGAGAAGAAGCCGGACATGAAGAGGAGGAGAAGGATCGCCCCGCCGGTCAGCCAGAAGGCGCCGTCGATCGCGGTCTGTGAGGGGTCCATGGGAGGGTCCGTGATTGATCGCTGTGTCTCGGTTATGACGGGGGCCGTCCGGCGGGATCAAGCCTCCCGCGAGAGGGGGTGACGGGTCAGCACCAGCGCGCGCAGCCGCGCCTCGAGGACATGGGTGTAGATCTCGGTCGTCGAGAGATCGGCGTGGCCCAGCAGCGTCTGGATCGCGCGCAGGTCCGCGCCGCCCTCCAGCAGATGCGTGGCGAAGGCGTGGCGGAGCGTGTGCGGAGAGACTTTTCCGGGGTCGATCCCGGCCGCGTGGCACAGCTCCTTGACGATCCCCCAGAAGCGGTGGCGCGTCAGGTGCCCCGCCTTGCCGCGCGAGGGAAAGAGGAAGCGCGAGGGGGGGCGCCGCGCGGCGCGCGCGGCCTCGGTTTCGGCCGCGTCGCGGTGCGCGAGCCAGTCGGCGAGCGCCGCCCGCGCGGGCGGCGAGAGCGGCACCATCCGCTCGCGCCCGCCCTTGCCACGCACGAGGAGCATCCGCGGATCGCCCCGCGCAGCCTCCGCCGGTAGCGCCACGAGCTCGCTCACCCGCATGCCGGTGGCATAGAGAAGCTGCATCAGGCAGCGGGTGCGCGCGCGATCGGCCGGCGTGCGGCCGTGTTCCGCGGCCGCCGCGAGAAGCGCGTCCACCTCCGCGTGGGCGAGGCTGTGCGGCAGGCCCTGCCGCTTGCCCGGCCCCCGCAGCGCCGCGGCCGGATCGTCACCGCGCCACCCCTCCGAGAAGGCGAAACGGTAGAGCTGCCGGATCGCCGAGAGCCGGCGCGCGCGGGTCGACTGCGCGAGTCCCTCGGCCTCGCAGTCGGCGAGGTACCCCTCGATCTCGCCGCGCCCGGCGGTGGCGAGGCGCCCGCCCCGCGCGTCGAGCCAGCGCGCGAAGGCGGCGAGGTCGCGCCCGTAGCCCGCCCGCGTGTTCTCGGCCGCGCCGACCTCGGCCGCCTGCGCCTCGAGAAAGGCCTCGATCCAGCGCGCGTCGCTCATCGCGCGGGCTCCGCGAGGACCACCTCGATCGCCGCGCGGCGCGCCACGTCCTCGAGGCCCACGGCACGGAAGCCCGCGAGCGCGTCCGCGAGATCCGGCAGATCCCCCTCGCGCCCGGAGGCGTAGAGCGCCATCGCCTCGAGGATGGCCTCGCCGAGACGCCCCGCCTCGATCAGCCGCGACAGCCGGGCCGGCGGCACGGCATCGAAACCTTCGGCGACCGCCGCGGCCCGCGCATCCGGGGCGGGCGCGCGCGCCGGTGTGCCCGCGGCCAGGGCCACAAGGAAGCGTGCGCGCGATGTCCGCGCCTCGACGCGGCGCGCGTGGCGCTCGTAGTCGGGGGCCTGCATCGCGACCTCGAAGGCGGCCTCGCGCACTGCGCCCGTCAGGGGCAGCGCCGCGAGGTCGGCGCCGAAGAGCCGCGCGAAGGGCGCGCCGAGCCCGGCGTCGCGCATCAGCGGCCAGGCGTCGAGAAGCGCGCGCCCCGCGGCCGCCGCATCGCCGTCGGAGAGCGCCGCGTCCACGTCCTGCACCGCCGCCACCCGGTCCCAGAGGCCGCCCGACGCGGCCGGCGCGCGGGCGGTGTAGATCCCGAGCAGACGGTTCTCCGGGATCGCGCCCGCCCGCGCGAGCCGCTCGGCCGCCGCGATCTGCGCGCGCCAGCCCGCCTCGCCGCCGAGCGCCATGACCGCGAAGCGCCGCGGCAGCGCGGAGACGGGCAGGGGCACGCCCACCGCCTCGCGCAGGCGCACCTCGAGCGGCGTGGGATCGCGCGAAGGCGGCAGGTCAGGGGTTTCGGCGCCGGCCGGGTCGAGAAAGCGCGCGAGCAGGTCGCCCATCGGTTCGCCGATCGCGTCGAGCGCCCGTGCCGCGTCCAGCGTCGAGGCCGCCGCCGCCCAGTCCCCGCCACGGGCGAGGCAGAAGACCCGCGGCGCAAGATCGGGCGACAGCGCCATGTCGTCGCGGAGCGCCGCACAGGGCGCCGAAGGGTCGCCCAGCAGGAGCGCGAGGTCGAACCAGCGCGCGAAGAGCGCAGGGCTGCCCGGTCCGGCGCGCGCGACGAGCGCCTCCGCCGGGGCGACCGCGCCCAGCCTCGCCAGCGTATCGAGGCGCGCGAGCAACAGCCGTGCCTCCGGCCCGGCATCCGCCGGCGGCAGCGCCTCGGCCAGAAGGAGCGCGTGGAGAAGATCCTGCATGGCCGGCTGGCCGGTCACGCGCTGCGCGGTCACGAGACGAAGGAGATCGTCGGTGCGACTTTCGGACCAGAGCGTCTGCGGAAAGCCCGTGACGCTCGGCGGGAGGAGGCCCACCGCATCGGCGGCGGGTCCGCTCGCCAGAGGGAAGGTGCTGATCTTCGGGACGCGGGCACTTTCGGCCACGGGCGGCTCGCCCGGTGCGGCGCCGGCGGGCGCATGGCGGTCCAGCCATTCGATCGCGGAGAGGGGCGCGTCCGCGGGTTGCGCCGGCGCCGCAAGGGGCGCGAGCGCGAGGGCCGCGATGATCAGCGCGGCGCGGCGCGCGCGGCGGCTAGTCCACATCGATGTCGACAGGGGAGCGGACCTCGTTGCGCGGGGCGGAGAAATCCGCGCCGAAATAGGGGCCCACGTAGGCATAGGCGACGAGCGCCACCGCGCCGAGCGCCGCCAGATAGACCAGCCACTTGAGGATCCGCCACATCTTCGCCTGTCCTGCCCGTTTCGCCGCCTTATATACCGGCCGGCGCCCGAGTTCACGTCATTCCACGAGAGCGATTGACATTTCGGGGCCGCCCGGCCGACCTACGGGCGATGGGCTGGCATCTCAAGAAGACGGCCGCGATGGTGGGCATGATGGGCGCGGGCAAGACGGCCGTGGGCCGCGCCGTGGCGCAGCGCCTCGGCGTGGCCTTCCGCGACTCCGATACCGAGATCGAGCGGGCGGCGAACATGACCGTCGCCGAGATCTTCGCCCGCGACGGGGAGGGCTTCTTCCGCGCCAAGGAGGCGCTGGTGCTGCGCCGGCTGCTGGAGGGTCGGCCCGCGATCCTCTCCACCGGCGGGGGCGTGTTCCTGTCCGGGCCGAATCGTGCGGCCATCCGCGACAGGGGCGTGGCCGTCTGGCTCGCGGTGCCGGCAGAGGTGCTCTGGGAGCGTGTCCGCCACGGCGAGGGCCGGCCCCTTCTCGCAACGCCCGACCCGCGCGCGACGCTCGAGCGCCTTCTCGCCGAGCGCGCACCGGTCTATGCAGAGGCCGACCTGACCGTGGAGGCCGGCCCCGGCTGCAGCGTCGAGGCGACGGCCGAGCGGGTGATCGCCGCGCTTCTCACGCGGCCCGACGTGCTGGAGGCGCGATGACCCTGGAAACCGTGCGTGTCGAGCTCGGCGCGCGAAGCTACGACATCCGCATCGGCGCGGGGCTGCTCGCGCAGGCGGGCGCGGAGATCGCGCCGCTGCTCGCGCGCCCGCGGGTCTGGATCGTCGCCGACGCCGCGGTGGCGGACCGCCACGGCGCGACGCTCGCCGCCGGGCTCGAGGCGGCGGGGATCGCGGCGCGGACGCTGACCGTGGCGCCCGGAGAAGCGAGCAAGAGCTGGGCGCGCCTCGAGACTGTGGTCGAGTGGCTGCTGGCCGAGCGGGTCGAGCGGCGCGACATCGTGATCGCGATGGGCGGCGGGGTGATCGGTGACCTCGTGGGCTTCGCCGCCGCGATCCTGCGCCGGGGTGTGCGCTTCGTGCAGGTGCCGACGACGCTACTTGCGCAGGTCGACAGCTCCGTGGGCGGCAAGACAGGCATCAACAGTGCGCAGGGCAAGAACCTCGTGGGCGCCTTCCATCAGCCGAGCCGCGTGATCGCCGATATCAAAGCGCTGGAAACCCTGCCGGCGCGCGACCTCCTGGCGGGCTACGGGGAAGTGGCGAAATACGGCCTGCTCGGCGACGCGGGATTCTTCGACTGGCTGGAGCGCAATGGTCCCGCGATCGCCGCCGGCGACGCGCAGGCGCGTGTCGAGGCGGTGCGCCGCTCCTGCGCGATGAAGGCCGGCATCGTCGCGCGCGACGAGACCGAGCAGGGCGAGCGCGCGCTTCTCAACCTCGGGCACACTTTCGGCCACGCGCTCGAGGCGGCGACGGGCTACTCCGACCGGCTCCTGCACGGCGAGGGGGTCGCGGCGGGCTGCACGCTGGCCTTCGACCTCTCCGCGCGGCTCGGGCTCTGCGCGCAGGAAGATCCGTCGCGCGTGCGGGCGCATTTCCGCGAGATGGGGATGGTGACCGATCTCTCCGACATTCCCGGCCCGCTGCCCGACGCGGACGGCCTGATCGCGCTGATGGCGCAGGACAAGAAGGTGATGGACGGGCGGCTGCGCTTCGTGCTCGCGCGCGGCATCGGCGCGGCCTTCGTGGCCGAGGACGTGCCCGCGGCGGCGCTCCGCGCCGTGCTGGAGGAGGCGCTTGCCGCGCGCTAGGGGCGGCCGCTGCCCGGCAGACCGGTCAGGACCCTGTGCGCACCACGGGGGGCGGCCGGGGGCGACTGCTGGCGAGGTCCCCTCGGAGGGTGAGCTTCCGCGTTCCGCTCGATCGCGTGCCGACCGTCAGCGCCCGCGGCGGCCGTTGAGCACCATGAGCTCGCCGAGGTTCTCGCGCGTGACGTAGCCGATCAGGTACCCGCCGTCGCGGACCACCGCCACCCCCGGCGCGTTCTGGCGGTACATCGCGTCGAAGACCGTCTCGAGCCCGGTGGAGAGGCTGACGGAGGGGATGTCGGTCTGCATGACCTCGGTGACGCGGCGGTTGGCATGGCCCTCGGCGCTTTCCTGGAAGATCGCGTTGCGCGTCAGCAGGCCGAGCAGACGTCCATCGGCGTCGAGCACCGGAAACTCGCCCTGCGTGGTGCGGATCAGCGCCTTGCCGGCCATGCCGACCGTGTCCTCGGGCGAGAGGCTGTCGAAGGTGGTGATCATCGCGTCGCGCGCCTGCATCCGGCGGGCGATGTCACGCATCGCCACGTCGTTCGACTCCGCCCCGGCGGCGATGAAGACGAAGAAGGCGATCAGCAGGAGCACCGGATTGCCGCCGACGAGGCCGAGAAGGCCGAGGCCGAAGGCCAGCGCCTGACCGGCGTAGGCGGCGATGCGCGTCGCCTGCACCCGGTCGGTGACGATGGAGAGCGCGGCGCGCAGGACCCGCCCGCCGTCCATCGGGAAGGCCGGCAGCAGGTTGAAGACCGCGATGAAGAGGTTCACCGCCGCGAGCCGCGCGAGAAAGCTCGCCTCCGGGTCGACGAGCCCCTCGAGCGAGGCGGCCCAGGTCTCGGCGCCGAGAAGCAGAACGAGCCCGGCCCAGATCACCACGTTCACCGCCGGCCCGGCGAGGGCGACGAGGATTTCCTGCGAGGGTTTCTCGGGCATCGATTCGAGCCGCGCGAGCCCGCCGATGGGCAGGAGCGTCACGTCGGGCGTGCGCACCCCGTAGCGCCGCGCGGTGAGCGCGTGGCCGAACTCGTGCGCGACGACGCAGGCGAAGAGGGCGGCCACGAAGAGAAGGTTCTCGAGCGCCGCCGGCCAGCCGCCGTCGGCCCAGGCCACGAGCCCCACCCAGAGAAGGAGCAGGAAGAAGGTGGCATGCACCCGCAGCTCGGAGCCGAAGAGCCGGCCGATGGAGAAGGACCACGTCATGAGAGTGATCTAGGCACGCGCGGCGCCGAAGCAAAGGGCCGCGTGGCGGGCGGGGCAGGGGGGCTGTCTGCCCCCCTCTTGGCCTTCGGCCAATTCACCCCCCGAGAGTATTTGGACCAAGATGATGGGGCGGGCGTGTCGGCGCGGACGGGTCAGAAGGGGATCTCGTCGTCGTAGTCGCGTCCGCCGCCCCCGCCGCCGGCCGGACCGCCGCCGCCGTAGCCACCGCCCCCGCCGCCGTCGTCGGGCGGGCCACCGTAGCCCCCGCCGCCGCCCATGCCGCCGCCGCCACCGCCACCGTCGCGGCTGTCGAGGAAGGTCATCTCGCCCGCGTAGGGGCGCAGGACCACTTCGGTGGAATAGCGGTCCTGCCCGGACTGGTCCTGCCACTTGCGGGTCTCGAGCTTGCCCTCGAGGTAGACCTTGGAGCCCTTGCGCAGATACTGTTCCGCGAGCCGCACGAGCGCCTCGTTGAAGATGGCGACGCTGTGCCACTCCGTCTTCTCGCGGCGCTCGCCGGTGTTGCGGTCGCGCCATGTCTCGGAGGTGGCGACGCGCAGGTTGCAGACCTTGCCGCCGTTCTGGAAGGTCCGCACCTCCGGATCGCGGCCGAGATTGCCGATCAGGATGACCTTGTTCACCGAGCCTGCCATTGCGTCCCTCCGAGCCGTTCGGTCCCGTATACATCACCGCGTCGTGGTGAAGAAAACCCTAAAACGCGTGGCTGGCGTGCCGTTGCGCGCCGCGGTAGGCTGGCCGTGCAGCCAGGGGAGGAGCAGCATGGCAAGGGGTCCCGCCGCGCTCGCCGCGCTCGCGCTCGTCCTGCCGGGTGCGGCCGGCGCGGATGTGCTCTCGTCGCAGGCGCGCGCGACGCTTTTCAGCTCCCAGACCGGCGTGCTCGACAGTCGCGGGGCCGAGCAGTACCGCGGCTCCGTCCGGCTGCAGCCGCCGCGCGCGGAGGTGCCGCCGAAGCCCGGCACGGCGCCGGCCGCCGAGGGGGGCGGGGCGGGCGCATGGCTGCCCGTGGCACGGGAGGCGGCGCGGCGCCACGGGGTGCCGGAAGACCTCTTCCTGCGGCTGGTCCGCCGGGAATCGGGCTGGAACCCGCGCGCGGTCTCGCGGAAGGGAGCCCGGGGGCTGGCGCAGATCATGCCCGCGACGGCGCGCGAGCTCGGCATCGATCCGGACGAGCCGCGCGCCAACCTCGAGGGCGGCGCGCGCTATCTTGCCGCGCAATACCGCGCCTTTCGCGACTGGCGCCTCGCGCTCGCCGCCTACAACGCGGGGCCGGAGGCGGTGCGCCGTCACGGCGGCGTGCCGCCCTACGACGAGACGCGCGCCTACGTCCGTGCGATCCTCGGGCCGTGAGCGCGGCCTGCCCGGGCCGCGCGGCCCGGGTCACTCCGCCGCGATCTTGATCACGGGCTCCATGCTCTCGAAGTCGTCGGCGCTCAGGTGGCATTTCACCTGATGGCCGGAGGCGAGCGTGACCATCGGCGGCACCTCGGTCTCGCACTTGTTGCCCGGCACCTTCGATTTCCAGCGACACCGGGTCTGGAACGGGCAGCCGGACGGCGGATTCATCGCCGAAGGGATGTCCCCCTCGAGGACGATGCGCTTCTTCTCGACCCTGGTGTCGGCGATCGGCACGGCCGAGAGCAGCGCCTCGGTATACGGGTGATAGGGCGGGGAGAAGACCTGATCGGTCGAGCCGATCTCGACCACATGGCCGAGATACATGACCATCACCCGGTCGGAGAGGTAGCGCACGATCGAGAGGTCGTGCGCGATGAAGAGAAGCGTGGTCTTCTGCTCGCGCTGGATCTCCATCAGGAGGTCGGTGACGGCGGCCTGCACGCTCACGTCGAGGGCCGAGACGGGCTCGTCGGCGACCACCACGCGCGCGCCGCCGGCGAAGGCGCGGGCGATGCCGACGCGCTGCTTCTGCCCGCCCGAGAGCTGGCGCGGCATGCGGTCGGCGAACTCCCGCGGGAGCTTCACGAGGTCGAGAAGCTGGAGCATCTTGTCGCGCCGCTCGGTATCGGAGTCGCCGTAGTCGAAGACCTCGAGCGCGCGGATGATCTGCCGGCCGACGGTCATCGAGGGGTTCAGCGTGTCGAAGGGGTTCTGGAAGACCATCTGGATGTCGGCGATGGTCTGGGTGTCGCGGTCCTGGATCGGGATCCGCTCGATGCTGGTGTTGTCGAGCGTGATGGTGCCGTCGGTCGCCGTCTCGAGACCCATCAGCACCTTGGCGAAGGTGGACTTGCCGCAACCCGATTCGCCCACGATGGCGAGCGTCTCGGATTCGCGCGCCTCGAAGCTGAGCGTCTCGTTGGCCTTGACCACCCGTTTCTCGCCGCCGCCGAAGAGCGCGTTGGCGGCCACCTCGTAATACTTCTTGAGGTCCTCCGACTTGAGCACGACCCTGCCCGCCTCGGCCTTCGCGCGGTGCTCCTCGGGGATGAGCGGCTGATCCCAGTCGATCTCGCGCCAGCGCAGGCAGCGGGATTCATGCGTTCCCGCCGCGTCCACGTTGTCCATGTAGATGTGGCCCTGGTCGCAGACGCCCTCGCGGAAATAGTCGCAGCGCGGGCCGAAGTTGCAGCCCGGCGGGCGCTCGTGGGGCAGGGGGAAGTTGCCGGGGATGGCCTTGAGCGGGCGCTCGGTCTTGTCGGCGCCGGGAAGCGGGATCGAGCGGAAGAGCGCCTGCGTGTAGGGGTGGCGCATGGTGTTGAACACGGTCTCGATGTCGCCGCGCTCCACCGCCTCGCCGGAGTACATCACGCAGATGCGGTCGCAGGTCTCGAGCACGAGGCCGAGGTTGTGGCTGATGAAGAGCATCGAGGTGCCGTATTTGGTCCCGAGATCCTTCACCAGGTCCACGACGGCGGCCTCCACGGTCACGTCGAGCGCCGTCGTCGGCTCGTCGAGGATCAGGAGCGAGGGCTTCGACATCAGCGCCATCGCGATGACGATGCGCTGCTGCTGGCCGCCCGAGAGCTGGTGCGGGTAGCTCTTCATGATGCGCTCGGGGTCGGGGAGCTTCACGTCGCCCACGACCTCGAGCGCGCGCGCCCAGGCGTCGCTCTCGGAGAGCCCCTCGTGGATCATCGGCACCTCGATGAGCTGGCGGCCGATCTTCATCGCCGGATTGAGCGAGGCCATCGGCTCCTGGTAGATCATCGCGATCTCCTTGCCGCGGATCTGCCGGAGATCGTCCTGGCTCATCGCGCCGAGGTCGCGGCCCTTGTAGGTGATCGAGCCGCCGACGATCCTGCCGTTCACGCCGAGGTCCTGCATCACGCCGAGCGCGACGGTGGACTTGCCGCAGCCCGATTCGCCCACGAGGCCGACGGCCTCGCCGGGCTGCACGGTGACCGAGAAGTCCATCACGGCCGGGATCTCGCGCAGCCGTGTGAAGAAGGAAATCGAGAGCCTGTCGATCTCGAGGATCGGGCCGTCGTGTTCCCAGTGTGCCATGTCGCTCTCCTCTTCGGAGCGGTTGATCCGGGGCCGGTGCGGGACCGGGGGCGCCGCCCCCGGACCCCCGGGATATTTTTCTCCAAGAAGAAGCGGGGGACGCTTCCCTCGGCGGCTAGTCGCGCAGGCTCTCCTCCCGGAGGCCGTCGGCGAGAAGGTTCAGCCCGAGCACGAGGCTCAGGAGCGCCAGCGCCGGCGGCAGGGCGGGGTGGAGGTAGATCGAGAGGAGCTTGCGGCCCTCGTTGATCGTCGAGCCCCAGTCCGGGCTCTCCGGCGGCAGGCCGAGGCCGAAGAAGCCGAGGGTGCCGAGCAGGATCGTCGTGTAACCGATGCGCAGGCAGAAATCGACGATCAGCGGGCCGCGCGCGTTCGGCAGGATCTCCCAGAGGAGGATGTACCACACGCCCTCGCCGCGGGTCTGCGCGGCGGCCACGTAATCGCGGGTCTTGATGTCCATGGTGAGCCCGCGGACGATCCGGAAGACCGTGGGCGAGTTCACGAACATCACCGCGACGAAGACCACGAGGATGCCGCCGGGGATGTCGAAGAGATCCAGGAAGGCGAGCGCGTCGGGCAGGAAGTCGATCCGCGATCCCCGCTGGTGAACGAGCGAGAGGTAGAGCCAGCCCAGCACCACCAGGATCACCGCGAGCACGGGCGTGCGCACCGCGGGCTGCGTGTAGTAGCGCGAGTTCACCAGCACGGTGATGAAGAGGATCGGGAAGAGGAAGAGCACCGCCGCCATGTAGACGGGAATGCCCGTCGCCACGATCTCCGGCGTCACCAGCAGGTAGAAGAGCAGGATCACCGGGAAGGCGAGGATGAGGTTGGCGAGGAACGACAGCACCGTGTCCAGCCGCCCGCCGTAGAACCCCGCCGGAAGGCCGAGCGTGATGCCGACCATGAAGGCGAAGAGCGTCGCGAAGGGGGCGATCTTCATCACTTCCCAGGCGCCTTCCACCATGCGCGAGAAGACGTCCCGCGCGAGGTTGTCGCCCCCGAGAAGGTAATAGGGGTAGAGGCCCTCCTCCGCCGCGTTCGGCACCACGCCGCCCGGCGGCTCGTTCTTCAGGCCCGAGACCTGGTTCAGTGCATCGTGCGTGACGATCAGGCCCAGCGGCCCGCCGAAGATCGCCGCGAAGACCCAGAACATCACGATGCCGAAGCCGATCATGCCGATCGTGCTGTCGAAGAGCTTGCCGTAGAGGCCGAGCCGGCGCTTGAAGGCGATCGAGAGCGCGTAGGTCACGGCGAGCGCGATCCAGACCGGGGCGAAGCGGCCCGCGACGGTGCCGATGATGCCGCTCGTGCGCGGATCGGTGACCGCCATGCCGGCCACGACGTAGGCCGCGCAGCAGGCCAGGAAGAGCAGCAGCGCGTATTTCATCGCGAGGCCCGAGTAATCGAGCGGCGAGCGGCTGACGAGCACGGCCTGCCCGTTCTCGTAGGCGATCTCGCCCGGCCTTGCGCCGGCGGCCGAGAGCGCGAGGTTCAGGACGAGCGCGAGCGCGAAGACCGCGACCGCGGCCATCATCAGCGGCGTGAGCACGGCGCCCAGGTCGCCGGTCCAGGTGAGCGGTTCCATCTGCCTGCCCTCCGTCTCAGGTCACGCTGATGCGCGGGTTGAGATACACGTAGCCGATGTCGGAGATCAGCTGCGTCACCAGCACGACGATCACCGACACCACCGAGACCGCGAGCAGGAGCTCGATGTCGTTGTTGCCGGCCGCCTGCACCAGCGTCCAGCCGAAGCCCTTGTAGTTGAAGAGCGTCTCCACGATCACGACGCCGTTCAGGAGCCAGGGGAACTGCAGCATGATCACCGTGAAGGGCGCGATCAGCGCGTTCCGGAGCGCGTGGCGCAGCACGATC
Organism: Rhodosalinus sp.; assembly: GCF_041685465.1. Classification (NCBI taxonomy): domain Bacteria; kingdom Pseudomonadati; phylum Pseudomonadota; class Alphaproteobacteria; order Rhodobacterales; family Paracoccaceae; genus Rhodosalinus; species Rhodosalinus sp. Next base: position 15,143 of record NZ_JAWLFS010000029.1, read on the forward strand.
TTGGGAAAGCTCACGCCCTTGAGCCGCGCGGTGCGGATGTATTGCGCGGTCATCACCTCGGCCATGGAGGCGCGCGTCATGCGCGCGATATACCCCATGCCGTAGAGCGAGATCGTCAGCACCGGCAGGAAGAAGTTCTCGAAGGTCGGGTTCTCCATCGCGGCTGTCGCCGTGCCCTTGAACCATCGCAGGCCCACGGCGGAGGAGGCGAAGACCGCGATCAGGATGACGCCGGAGACGTATTCCGGCGTCGCCGTCGTGGTGATCGCGAAGGTGGAGAGCGTCCGGTCGGTGCGCGAGCCTTCGTTCATCCCCGCGAGCACCCCGACGAGGAGCGCCGACGGCACCATCAGCAGGATCACCCAGAACATGAGGTAGCCGGTGAGCCCGAGGCGCGTGCCGATGATGCCTGATACCGGGTCACGGAACACCGTGGAATAGCCCCAGTCGCCCTGCAGCACGCCGCAGAACCGCGGCGCCTCGGCGGCGTCCGCCGGGCTCACCGCGCCGGCGAGGCAGCGCCCGACGACGACCGTCTCGCCGTCCTCGGTGCGCTCGCTGGTCCAGCCCGGCGCGACGCCGAGCCACTGCGCGTACTTGAGCGGCATGGGCTCGAGATAGCCACGGTTGTCGAGCCACTGCGAGACCTCGGCGTCGGTCATGCGCATGTTGCCCTGCGTCTTCGCGAGCTTCTCGAGGTTCGGATAGAGGTTCGTCAGGAAGAAGACGATGAAGGTCAGGCAGAGCGCGGTGAGGATCATGACCCCCAGCCGCCTGAGAAAGAACAGTCCCATGCGCACCCCTGTCGATGCTGCCGCTGCGGATCGGCGGTCGGGCCGGCCGCGCCGGCATTCTGTTGTTGGGGCCGGGCGCCCGGGGGCGCCCGGCCGGTCGCGGCGTTCAGGCCGCCAGACCCAGCTTGTAGGTGTGGATCTCGAAGGTGGGGTGCATGTCGGCGCCCACGACCTCGTCCGTGTAATGGCGATAGATCGAGCGCCAGTAGGGCTGGATGACCACGCCGTCGTCGCGCAGGATCTGCTCGATCTCGGCCATCACCTCGCGGCGCTGGTCGGCGTCGGCGATCGAGAGCGCCTCGGCGAGCTTGGAGTCGAACTCCGGGTTGGCGTAGGCCGTCTCGTTCCAGGCCTCGCCCGAGCGATAGGCCAGCGCGAGCACCTGAACGCCGAGCGGGCGCATGTTCCAGTTGGTGGAGCTGAACGGGAACTTGGTCCAGTCGTTCCAGAAGGTCGAGCCCGGCAGCACGGTGCGCTTCACGTTCATGCCCGCGTCGCGGAGCTGCGCGGCGACCGCGTCGGTGGTGTTCTTGCGCCAGTCGTCGTCGATCGACACGAGTTCATGCTCGAAGTCGGCCATGCCGGCCTCTTCCATGAGCTCCATCGCGGCGGCCGGGTCGTGGGGCGCGGGGCCGATGTCGGCGTATTCCGGATGGATCGGGCAGACGTGGTGGTTCTCCGCCACCGTGCCGAGGGACGAGTAGCCCAGTTCGAGGCAGACCTCGTTGTCGACGGCCATCGCCAGCGCGCGGCGCACGCGGGCGTCCTCATAGGGGCGGGTTCCGTCCACCTCGGCCGCCTGGTTCGGGCGGATGGTGATGGTGTTCGCGGTCACCGCCTCGGACTTGGTCCAGCCGATGGCGTCGAGGATCTCGATGAACTCGCCCACGGATTCGTAGAGCATCTGGACTTCCTCGGACTCGGCCGCGGCCACCCAGGAGGCCGGGTCGGTGCCGAAGTCGACGAACTCCACCCGGTCGAGATACGGGCCGCCGTAGACCTCGCTGCCCCACCAGGTGTGATCCTCGTTCCGCACGAGCACCGACCGGACGCCCACCTCGTGCTCCTCGGGCAGGAAGGGGCCGGTGCCGATCGGCACGTCGATCGGATTCTCGTCGTTGTAGCTCTGGTGCACGATGGCGGCCGGGTAGTCGGCGAAGCCCGCGATCAGCGTGATGTCGGGCACCGAGGGGCGCAGCACGAGGTCGTGCTCGCCGGTGACCTCGATCGCGTCCTCGCGGGCGAGCCCGGTCTCGTCGTCGATGAGCGACGAGACGCGCGCGGCCATCGAGTTCGCCTCGACGTCGCGCTCGCACCAGCGGCGGATGTTGTGCGCCACGTCCTCGGCGGTGAAGGCGTCGCCGTTGTTCCACGTCACGCCCTCGCGCACCTTGAGGCGGTACTCGGTCGCGTCCTCGTTGATCTCCCAGCTTTCGAGCAGCATGGGCTTGAAGGTGCCGTCGGCCTGATACTCGACGAGATAGTCGAGCCAGCCGCGGTAGACGTTGGAGATCTGCGACCAGTCCGCGGTGCGCGGATCCTTGAGCGCGCGCACCTCCATCTGCACGCGCAGCGTGCCGCCGTCGCGCGCCTCCTGCGCCTGCGCGGCGCCGGGCATTGCGAGGCCGCCGAGCGCGTAGGCGCCCGCGGCCGTCACGCCGAGGCTCGTCGTGCGCGCGAGGAACTCGCGCCGGCTGAGCTTGCCCTCGCGGAATTCGCGCGCGTACATCCGGGCGGCCGGATGGACGGGCTTTCCGTTGATGGTGGACTGGGTCATTCATGTCTCCCGTGTTGTTCTCAGACGCGCCGCCCGGAATAGGGTCTCAAGGCGTTTGGTGATCGTCACGCGACCTTGCGAAGGTATTCCGCACGCTTTCTGTCACCGCGTCAACGTCTGCTTTAGCCGCTTCGAGGTCCGAAAGCGACATCGACCTGAAAGAAAAACGACACGGCCCGGGAAATCAACCGGTCGCTGCGGTGCGGCGAGCCGGCTGCGGGGCGCGGCCGCCGTGGTAGGCGAGGAAGCGTTCGAAGTAGGCGGGGCCGGAGAAACCGAGCCGTTCCGCCGCGTCGGCGGTATCGATGCCCGGCCGCGCGAGCATCGAGCGCGCTTCGTGCAGGACGCGCTCGGTGATGATCGCGGCGGCGCCGCGTCCGGCGCTGTCGCGGCACGCCCGGTCCAGCACGGCGGTCGAAACGCCTAGCTCTGCGGCATAATCGCCGGGCAGGCGGGCCGACCGGAAGTCCGCCGCGACCCGGCGGCAGTAGTCCTGCACCAGCCGTTCGTCGGCGTCCTGTGCCCCGGCGCGCGCGGTGCGGGGCTCGATCCGCCGGCGCAGCCAGACCGAGGCGAGCGCGGCATGCGCGGCCTGCGCTTCGGCGGCCAGCGGCGCGTTGCGGCTCTGCTCGCGCTGCATCGCCTCCAGGATGCCGGTGATCTCGGCCTGCGCCATGTTGTCGCGCAGCCGCAGGTGGTGCGCCTCGTTCGGAAAGGCGAGCGGCAATGCGCTCGGCACCTCGAGGGCGAGGCCGAATCCCTGTGCCCCGATCTCGTAGGCGAAAAGCGTGCCGGCCGGGACGAAGATCGCGTTGTGCACCGAGACGCCGCGGCGCACGCCCTCGACCGTGATGCGGCCCTGTCCCTTCGTCGTCCAGATCAGGAGATGGTTCGGCCGCTCATGCAGGAGCGCGAGTTGCCATGCGCCGCGCGGCGCAAGCTGCGAAAGCGTCAGACAGCGGGCCGCGGCGCGGTGGTCGCTGAGCGATCGGATGAAGCTCATGCCTCGCACACCTCTTCGTGTCCCCCCGCCCCTGCATGGCGCATCGCCCCCCGCCTTGCCAACCCGCCTTTCACGATCCCGGCACAAATCGGCCCATGGCGGCCGTGCACCGACGCGGCATTAG
>NZ_JAWLFS010000232.1:0-4614 GCF_041685465.1 Rhodosalinus sp.
GCCACACGGAGCGGCGGCGCCCACCCTCCCTCGTACGGCCCCCGCCGCGACGACCGCCCCTCCCCGGCCCGCGCCCGTAGCGCAGGTACCGACGCAGGGGGATGTCGCGACGGCGGCCGAGGCCCGCCCGACGGCGCCGCGCCAGCGCCTCCCGCAGGCGGCGCCTGCCGTCGCACGCGCACCGGTCACCACGCGTCTGCAGCCGCCAGACCCGCCGCGCACGATGCCGGCCGGGCAAGCTGCACCGGCCGCGGAGTCCGCTCGACCGGCGGGGATGCCGGCAATGGCCGCCGCGGAGCGGGGGCCTGTCTCAGAAACCGCGCAACGCGCGCCAAGCGGCGCCACCGTTGCACCACCGCAGACGCCGGACGCCGCGCGAATGTCGGCAGAACTGGCCTGGAGTGCGGGCGGCGCCGAGTCAGTGGACCCGGTCTCGCTCGCAGCGATCACGGCCTTGATGCAGCCGGGTCTCGCCCGGGATCGGAGCGAGCGGCTCCGCGACGGTCTCGACACGGTCCTCGACGCGGTGGGCTGCGCGCGGCTGCAGGCAATCTTTCAGCCCGAGACGGGCAGGCTCGCCCTTCACGGTCACGTCCCGGATGCCGCTGCCGCCGGGCCGGTGCGCGCGGCGCTGAAGGCACGGCTGGGCGAGTCGATCCCGATCGACGACCGGCTCCTGGTCCTGCCACGCCCGCAATGCGATTCTCTCGACGCCGTCGCGCGCGTCGGGCTGCCGCAGTCGACCGAGCAGACGACCGACCCACGCATCCTGGGGCGCGAAGCCCATGTCCGCGAATATTCTTTCGTCGAGGGCGATCGCCTGGTCCTCGACCTCGAGGCACCGGATTACCCTGCCTATGTCTACGTCGATTATTTCGACGCCGCGGGCCGGGTCATCCATCTTCAGCCCAATGAGACGATTCCGCTGCGCCGTCTCGCACCGGGCGCACAGCTGCAGGTCGGGGCGGCGACCGACGGAGCCCCGGCCCTCGATATCCGGGTTGCCCCGCCCTTCGGCCAGGAGATCGCGGTCGCCTTCGCGAGTTCGGTGCCGCTCTTCGATGCGCCGCGGCCGCTCGTCGAACCGGCGATGCCATACCTCGAAGAGATGCGCGCACGCGTCGAAGACGCTCGCGCCGAAGACCCCGAGTTCCGCGGGGAGTGGGTCTATTTCTTCATAACGACCGGATCAGGCTGACGTTCACAGGGAACGCAGGAGCACCTTGTTGGAGCCGACCGCCTCAGCGATCCGTTCGAAGTGGACGCGGCGCTCCGCGCCGCGCTGAGACGCCCGCAGGAGCGTCGTCTCGGCTTCCTCCAGGATGCCGGACGCGTCGTCGAGCAGGTTGCCCAGTGCCGCGCGGCGCGTCGGCGTGAGTTCGCGCGCAGAGGTGCGCGGTTGCGTACCCGTCCGCCGCGCCCGCGCCGCCGACTTGGCCGGGTCGCGGTTGGCGGTCGCCAGCTGCGCGAGGCTGCGCGAGGCCTGTTCGAGTTCTTGCCGCGCCTCGGCGTAATCGCCGCGCTCCGCCATCTGGTCGGCCAGCGCCCCCACCTCCGATGCGAGGCAGTCCACGATGTAATCGGCATCCGCGATCCGCCCGCAGAAGTCGCGGGCGCCCGTCAGCTGTTGCACGATCGCGGACGTCGCTTCTGCGCTGACCTCTGTCGCGTTCACCTGGGCCGCTGCCACGTCGCCCTGCTGCGCTGCGTTCACGCTCGCCGACGGTGGCGCAACGATGGAAGGCGGCAGGAATATCGGTCCCGCGCTCTGATTGATCGGGTCCTTGCCGGCGACGGCGGCGCCGGCCGCGAGGGACGCGCCGGCGACGGCGGCAAGGACGGCGGGTGCACGCTTCGATCCTGCAGACACTGTTATCCCCCGAACAAGTCGAACTTGACGAAACTCGCCGTGAAGCTGACACGCTGCCGGTCCTCCTGATCGAAGGCGTCCTCGAGCGCGACACTGAAATAGACGTTGTCGAGCCCCTCCACGCGAAAGGAGGAGCCCAGGGTCACTGTTTCGCCAGTCCAGGCGAGACTCGCCCCGAAATTCGGCGTAAGCCCGATCCCGACGCCGCCGAACAGCCCTGCCTCGGTTTCGTCGTCCCGGCGGTTCGTGCCGACCCCGAGCGAGACCATGAGCGGATTGTCGTCGCCCACGCGCGTGAAGGTGCTGAGCGTGAGATCGGCGCGCACGTCCTCGTCGACGTCACCCCACTCGGCGATCCGGTCCACCGAAAGCCCGAGATATGTCAGCGCCCGCGGGCTGGCGTGAAGCCTGCGCGAGGCCTTGACCGCAAAATAGCCCGAGTCCCCGAAGCTTTCGGTCATCGAGGTCACGGTGGCCGAAAGCTGCACGCCAAGCGACTCCTCGGCGTTGCCGAGGCCGATGCCGAGCGACATCGCGCCGTCCGGATCGTCGTTGGTCGCGCTTCTGCGGTCTGCACCCGACAGCGACAGGTAGGCCGAGCCGTGCGGCGCCACCGTTGCCGAGGGGATCCCCACGAGAGTCAGGAGCTTGTCGCGGCCGTCATCTTCGCTGACCTGGCCACGGGCCGATCCGGGCAGCGCCACCGCCAGCCCGGCGGTCAGAGCGACGGCAGGCGCCGCCGAACGCCAATGAAGCAGTCGCATCTCCCATCCCCCGGCTTTTCTGAGTACGCGGATCCCGTCTCTATCGTGACACTTCCGCGCTCGAATGGAAGATGTATTCCGCAAGGGAAAGCGATCCGCTAGCTTTTGAGCAACAGCCCGACGCAGGAGGACGTCGTCCACGATGCTTGAGGCGCAACGAGGACCCGCCGACTATGCCGGCATGATCGCCGCCTGCGAGGAACGCTGCGTCCGTGCGGGCACGGAACTCGCCGAGCGTCTGGCCCGGCGTGACCCGGCCGATCACGAGACGATCCGCAGCATCTGCCGCGAGATGAGCTTCACGGTGCACAGGGCCAACGTCATGCTGGTCGAGATCCAGCGCGCGCAGGCCGCGGAGCGGGCGCAGGCCAGCGACCGGGCCGAAGAGATCGAGGTTTCACGCCGCTGGCATGACGTCGTCTTCGCCGCGGCTTCGCTGCGCCGGACGGTGACTCACTGGCCGGGCGTTCAGACCATGCTTGCCAAGCAGGCGCCGCCGGAGCGCAGGCCGCTCTACCCTGCCCCCGAGGTGGACCCGGTCCGGCGCGCGGAGCGCGCGACGACGGACGACCTGATGTCGGTCCTGCACGTTATGTTCAAGGGGGCGGCCCAGTCCGAGGTCGCGGAAGCGCACGGCTGCCACGACGACATCCCGATGGCGCATGGCGATTTCGTGGAGCATCTTCACGCGGCGCATCGGGTGGTCCTGGCGCTGGGCCATGCACGGCCGGTTCGGTTTCTCGACGTGGGCTGCGGCGGCGGGATGAAGGTGCTGAGCGCGGCGCGCATCTTCGACGCGGCCGACGGGCTCGAATACGATCCGGCGCATGCGGCCGCGGCCCGCTGGCTGATGGAGCGGGCGTCATTTCTCGGCTGCCGGATCTTCGAGGGCGACGCGCTGAGCTTCGACGGCTATGCGGACTACGAGGTGATCTACGCCTACCGGCCGCTGCAGGACGCGGAGAAGGCCGCGCAGATGGAACGGCGTATCGCCGCAGCGGCGCCGAAGGGCACGGTGCTGCTGTTGCCGCTCGCGGTAGACCCGCCGGAGACCTGCGCCAGGATCGAGGGGCCGCTCCATGTCAACGGCCTCAGCCCCGAAGAGGCCGCCGAACTCAAGGCGTCGGCCGAGCTTATGGGCCCCGCGATCCGCGCCCGCGCCAAGACGCAGGTCCCGCCTGCATGGCGCCCGGTGCTCTCGGCCTCCCGCGACAATGGGCACGACCTGCGCGCCTGAGGCGCGCCACGTGACAGGCGCGGCGGGGCAGCTGGCCAAGGGCCCGACAATGCCCTCGCCGGCAGCGTCGACGCCGACGAAGCGCATCAGCGCGAGAGCCGCAGAGGTTGAACGCCGGTCCGCGCAGCGGCGAAGACGCCCCGGGGAAAATGGGTCCAGCGTCGGCGCGATCCCGCGCCCCATGCCGCACCGCGGCGCCAGGGGTGGAGGGCCTGCCGACGCGCGGGGCGGGGCGCCTACATGCCCAGCCGGTCGCGCAGGAAGGCGAGCGCCACGCTGAGCCCGTCGGGGGCGATGCCGTGTGCGGTGCCCTTCATCACATGCGCGTAGACCTCTTTCCAGCCGGCCTCCTGCAGCGCTTCGGCCGCCTCGGGGAGCGACTGCGGCGGCACCACGTCGTCCTGGTCGCCGTGCACCAGAAGCACCGGCGGACGCACCTGCACCTCGTCGGCGAGAAGCTCGGGGTTCAGCAGCCGCCCCGAGAAGCCGACGACGCCCGCCACCGCGTCCTCGCGCCGGGGCGCGACATGGAGCGCCATCATCGTGCCCTGGCTGAAGCCGACGAGCGCGACCTGCTCGGGCAGCACGTCCTCGTCGACCATCACCCCGTCGAGGAAGGCGTTCAGGTCGTCCACCGCCGCGCGCATCCCCTGCTCCGCGGCCTCTTCCGAGGAGCCGTCGATCCAGGGGATCGGGAACCACTGGAAGCCCATGGGAGAGGCCGCGCAGGTCTCGGGCGCGTC
>NZ_JAWLFS010000030.1:0-18746 GCF_041685465.1 Rhodosalinus sp.
CGCCCGCGCCGCCGCCCGAGCGGCACACGCCCCCCGCCGCGCCGCGCGACGCGCCCTTCCGCCGCGATCCGCTGCGCGTCGCCTATGTGGCGGGCACCTTCGACACCAAGGGGCGAGAACTGAATTACCTGATCGACTGCCTTGCCCGCACCGGCGTCGCGGTGCGGGGCGTGGACCTTTCCACCTCGGGCCGGCCGAGCTTCGCCGACGTGCCGCCCGGACAGGTCGCCGACGCGCACCCGGGCGGCCGCCGCGCCGTCTTTACCGGCGACCGGGGCAGCGCGGTCGGCGCCATGGCCGAGGCGTTCGTGCAGTGGCTGTCGCACCGCCGCGACCTCGGCGGGGTGATCGGCGCGGGCGGCTCGGGCGCCACGGCGCTGGCGACGCCGGCCATGCGCGCGCTTCCGGTGGGCGTGCCGAAGGTGATGGTCTCCACCGTCGCCTCGGGCGATGTCGCGCCTTACGTCGGCCCATCGGACATCACGATGATGCATTCGGTCACGGATGTCTCCGGCCTCAACCGCATCTCCGAGGCGGTGCTCGGCAACGCCGCCCACGCGCTCGCCGGGATGATCGGCGCCGCAAGGCCGCCGCGTTCGGGTCACAAGCCGGCGCTCGGGCTCTCGATGTTCGGCGTCACCACGCCCTGCGTGCAGGCGGTGACGACCGCGCTCGAGGACGCGCACGACTGCCTCGTCTTTCACGCCACCGGCACCGGCGGACAGGCGATGGAGAAGCTCGCGGCCTCCGGCATGCTCGCGGGTCTGCTCGACATCACGCTGACCGAGGTCTGCGACCACTTCATGGGCGGCGTGATGAGCGCGGGCGACGGCCGCCTCGACGTGCTGGCGGAGCGCGCCATTCCCTACGTCGGCTCGCTCGGCGCGCTCGACATGGTGAACTGGGGCGCGAGGGAAACCGTGCCCGCGCGCTTCGCCGACCGCACCCTCTACGTCCACAACCCTCAGGTGACGCTCATGCGCACCACGGCGGAGGAGAACGCCGAAATGGGCGCCTGGATCGGTCGGAAACTGTCACGTGCGAAGGGTCCGGTGCGGTTCCTGATCCCCGAGGGCGGCGTGTCGATGCTCGACGCGCCGGGCCAGCCCTTCCACGATCCGGCGGCCGACCGCGCGCTCTTCGACGCGCTGGAGGCGAATTTCGACCAGACGCAGGAGCGTCGCCTGATCCGCCGTCCCGAAAACGTCAACGATCCGGCCTTCGCAGAGGCGATCGTCGCGCAGTGGCGCGACATCGCCCCCAAGGCCCCACGCCCGGAGGACACGCCATGACCATCCCGGACCGCGACACGCTGCTCGCCCGCTTCCGCGCCAAGGTGGCACGGGGTGACCCGATCATCGGGGGCGGCGCCGGCACCGGCCTCTCGGCCAAATGCGAGGAGGCCGGCGGCATCGACCTGATCGTGATCTACAATTCCGGGCGCTACCGGATGGCGGGCCGCGGCTCGCTGGCGGGGCTTCTGGCCTACGGCAACGCGAACGAGATCGTCATGGAAATGGCGCAGGAAGTGCTGCCGGTGGTCCGGCAGACGCCGGTCCTCGCCGGCGTCAACGGCACCGATCCGTTCCTGCTGCGCGGCGATTTCCTGCGCCGGCTGAAGGAGGTCGGCTTCTCCGGCGTGCAGAACTTCCCGACCGTGGGCCTGATCGACGGCACCTTCCGCGCCAACCTGGAAGAGACCGGCATGGGATACGCCCTCGAGGTGGAGGTCATCGGCGAGGCGCACCGCGCGGGCCTGCTGACCACGCCCTACGTCTTCACCCCCGAGGACGCGACCGCGATGGCCGAGGCGGGCGCGGACGTGCTCGTGGCGCACATGGGGCTGACCACCGGGGGCAGCATCGGGGCCGAGACGGCGATGACGCTGGAGGATTGCGTGATCCGGATCGACGCCATCGCCGAGGCCGCGCGCCGGGTCCGCGACGACATCCTCGTGCTCTGCCACGGCGGCCCGATCGCGATGCCCGAGGACGCGGCCTTCGTGCTCGGCCGCTGCACCGGGTGCCACGGGTTCTTCGGCGCCTCGTCGATGGAACGGCTGCCGACCGAACTGGCGCTGACCGAGCAGACCCGCGCCTTCACGGGGCTGTCGCTGAAGGGAGCGCGCTGATGGTCAAGGTCTTCGTCTCCTCGGTGATCGACGCGCCGGCGGCCGAGGTCTGGGCCGTCGTGCGCGGCTTCAACGACATGCCCGACTGGCACCCGCTCATCGCGCGTTCGCGCATCGAGGGCGGCCACGCGCAGGACCGCGTGGGCGTGGTGCGCGACTTCTACCTGACCGACGGCGCGCATATCCGCGAGCAGCTGCTCTCGCTGTCGGATTTCGACTACGCGTTCAGCTATTGTATCCTCGAGGCGGGGCTGCCGCTTCACGACTATGTCGCGGCCCTGCGCCTCGTGCCCGTCACGGACGGCAACCGGACCTTCGCGGAATGGCAGGCCGAGTTCCGCACCGATCCGGGCCGCGAGGCGGAAATGGCCGAGACCGTCGGCCAGGGCGTGTTTCAGGCCGGTTTCGACGCGCTGAAGGCGCGCTTCGGGCAGAGCGGCTGAGAGGGAGGAGAGAATGAGCACCGTCATCACCCTTGTCCTCGTCGCGGCGGCCGTGCTCGCCGGGCTGGGCATCCGCTTCTACCGCCGCGCGACGCAGGACGTGTCGCTGGTGCGCACCGGCTTCGGCGGGGCGCGCGTCATCATGGGCGGCGGCGGGCTCGTCGTTCCCGTGCTGCACAGCCTGACCGAGGTCGGCATGAACACCATGCGCCTGGAGATCCGGCGCGAGCACGGCGACGCGCTGATCACGGGAGACCGGATGCGCGCCGACGTGGTGGCCGAATTCTACGTCCGCGTCCGGCCCGAGCGCGCGGCGGTGCATCGCGCCGCGCAATCGCTCGGCAGCCGCACGACCCGGCCGGAGGAACTGAAATCGCTGATCGAGGGCCGTTTCGTCGACGCGCTGCGCTCGGCCGCGGCGGAACGGTCGATGGAGGATCTGCACGCCGGCCGCCGCGCCTTCGCCTCCGCGGTGGGCGAGCTGGTCGCCGAGAGCCTCGCGGCGAACGGGCTCGAGCTCGAGAGCGTGTCGATCACGCAGCTGGACCAGACCGCGATCGAGCATTTCAATCCCTCCAACGCCTTCGACGCCGAGGGCCTGACCCGGCTCACCGAAGAGATCGAGACCCGCAAGCGCAAGCGCAACGAGATCGAGCAGGACACCGCCATATCGATCCAGCGCAAGACGCTGGAAACCGAGCAGCGCCGCCTCGAGCTCGACCGCGAGAGCGAATACGCCCGCCTCCAGCAGCGCCACGACATCGCCGCCCGCCGCGCGCAGCAGGATGCCGAGACGACGGCGACCGAGGCCGCGGAGCGGCTGCGCGGCGAGCAGGCCCGCCTCGAGTCGGAGCGCGCGGTGGAAGAGGCCCGCGTCGCGCTCGACCGCGCCATCGAGACCCTGCGCATCGACAAGAGCGCCGCCATGCGCGTGGCCGAGATCAAGGGCGAGACCGGGCGCGTGGTCGCCGAACTCGAACACACGCGCCGGATCGAGGAACTCGAGGAGGCGCGCTCGGCCATGGAGACGGCGCGCGAGCGCGCGGTGACCGCGCGCGAGACCGAGATCGCGGAGCGCGGCAAGCAGGTGGAACTCATCAACGCCGAGCGCGAGGCCGAGCGCGACGCCCGCTACCGTCGCATCACGACCGAGGCCGAACACGCGCTCGCCGAGACGGCGGCGGAGACGCGGCGCATCGCGGCCGAGGCCGAGGCCGCCGCGCGGTCGAGCGAGGCGCAGGGCCATCTCGCCGCGGCGAAGGCAGAGGCGGAGGGCGAGCGGCTGCGCAACGAGGCCCGCAACGCGCTCGACGAAGCCCATGTCGCGGCGGAGGTACGCCGGCACATGCTGACCTCGTTGCCCGCCATCATCCAGGCGAGCGCCGATCCGCTGAAATCCGTGGACAGCGTGCGCGTCGTCAAGGTCGACGGCCTGACCCGCGGCGTCGAGCCCGGCACGCCCGCCGCGCCCGGCGGCCTTGCGCGCGACGTGCTTCAGGCCACGCTCGACTACCGCGCGCAGGCCCCCCTCGTGGATCGTCTGATGCGCGAGGTGGGCCTCGGCGGCTTCGACGAGGAACTGGCGGAGGCGCGCGGCGGCGAAACGGGTCCACAGGCGCCGGCCGAAAAGGCCCCCGACTGAGACCGGCGCCGGCGCGCCCCGCGCGCGCCGACAGACCCGGGCTCACCAAACGTCACCGGCTCCGTCGGGTCACCCTTCCAGCGCGACGGGGCCCGAGCCGGCATGCCGCTCCGTGCGGGGTGGAAATCATCGCGCTTCGCCCCGAACCCGATCCGCTTGACGCGCGTTGAGGCGTCGTGCCGGTCGGTGCCGTTCCCTCGCGCGCAAGCCGGCGACAGATCGTGACGGCCGGCGTGGTGGTACCCGGGGTGCCCCGCGCCGGCCGCGGTCTGTGCGCCATGAACGGAAGCGACCGGATCGGGCTGTCGCGCGCATCGGGACCGCCCGGCCGGATGGCAGGGCACCTTGGTGCGGCGTGGGCCGCAGCACCCGGGAGGCGATGGATGAGCGAGCAGCGCAAGGGGTCGGAAGCGCCCGCCAATGGATCGGAGAGTCCCGAAACGGACCGACCGTGGCACAGCATCGCGCCCGACGACGCGCTCGCGGCCTTCGACACCGATGCGGAGCGCGGCCTCTCGCGCGAGACGGCGGCGACACGGCGCGAGGCCTTCGGTGCCAACCGCCTGCCCGAGCGGGGGCGCGAGACGCTCTTCGGCACGGTCCTGCGGCAGTTCCGGGATCCGCTGATCTACGTCCTGCTGATCGCCGGTGCCGTCTCGATCGCGATCGGCAACCTTTCGGACGCGGGGTTCATCTTCGCGGTGCTCGTCTTCAACGCGAGCCTCGGCACCTATCAGGAATATACCGCCGAGACCGCCGCGCAGGCGCTCGAGCAGGCGATGCGGATCACCGCGCGCGTCGTGCGCGAGGGCCGCACCCGCGAGGTCGACAGCGAGGAGCTCGTGCCCGGCGATCTCGTCCGGGTCGGCTCGGGGGACCGGGTGCCGGCCGACATGCGCCTGATCGAGACGCAGGACCTGCGCGCCGACGAGTCGCTTCTGACGGGGGAATCGGTGCCCGTGACCAAGCGCGCCGGCGACACCCCGGAGGCCGATGCGCCGATCGACGCGCGCACGACGCTCCTGCACGCGGGAAGTGCCGTGGCGAGCGGACGCGCGACCGGCGTCGTCGTGCGCACGGGACGGGCGACCGAACTCGGACAGATCTCCGCGTCGCTCGCGGAGGAGGAGGAGCAGATGCCGCCCCTCGTCCTGCGGATGAAGCGCTTCACCCGGATCATCGCGATCGCGATCCTCGCCGTGATCGTGGTGCTCGCGGGCATTCAGGCGCTGCGCGGCGCGGCGCCGGTGGATATCTTCTTTCTCGCCGTGGCGCTCGCGGTTTCCGCGATCCCGGCGGGGCTTCCCGTGGCGGTGACGGTCGCGCTCTCCATCGGCTCGCGGCGCATGGCCCGGCGCAACGCCATCGTGCGCAAGCTGCCGGCGGTCGAGGGGCTCGGCGCCTGCACGCTGATCGCGAGCGACAAGACCGGCACGCTGACGCGCAACCGGTTGACCGCGCGGCGCATCCTGTCTCCCGCGGGGACGACGCTGGAGGTGTCGGGCGCGGGCTACGAGACCGACGGCGAGATCACGCGCGAGGGCGAGGAGGTCGGCGACGAGGACTGGCTGCGCGATCTCGTCATCACGGGCGCGCTCTGCAACGAGGCGGAACTCGCGGAGACCGACGAGGGTGCGCCGGAGGTCTCCGGCGACGCGGTGGACGTCGCCTTTCTCGTGCTCGCGCGCAAGCTGGGGCTCTCCCGCGAGGCGCTCCTCGAGGCGCGGCCGCAGGTCGGGCAGATCCCCTTCGAATCCGAACGCCGCTTCGCGGTCACCTTTCACGAGACGGAGGACGGACGCATCCTCGCCCACGCCAAGGGCGCCGCGGAGGTGATCGCAGGCCTCGCGGATGTCGACACGGCCGAGGTGGAGGCGCTCGAGGACGCGCTCGCCGAGGCGGGCTACCGCGTGCTCGCCCTCGCCGTGGGCGAGGTGGACGGCGAAACCGCGCGGCAGGCCGACCCGGAGGCGCTCCCCCATCTCCGCTTCCTCGGCCTCGTCGGGCTGATCGACCCGGTGCGTGACGCGGTGCCCGAAGCGGTCGAGCGCTGCCGCGCCGCCGGCGTCGAGGTGCGCATGGTCACCGGCGATCACCCGCTGACCGCGCAGAGCATCGCGCGCGAACTCGGCCTGTCCGGCGACGACGCGGATGCCGTGACCGGCCGCGAGATCGCGGACCTCTCGGGGGACACGCCCCGCCGGCGTGCCCGCATCCTCGAAAGCCCGGTCTTCGCGCGGATCGAGCCGGCACAGAAGACCGAGATCGTGGACACGCTTCAGGAGGCGGGCCATTTCGTCACCGTCACGGGCGACGGGGTGAACGATGCCCCGGCGCTGCGCAGTGCGCACATCGGCGTATCCATGGGCGAAAGCGGCACGGACGTGGCCCGCAACGCCTCCGACCTGATCCTGACCGACGACAATTTCGCCTCCATCGTCGCGGGGATCGAGGAAGGCCGCGTCGCCTACGACAACATCCGCAAGGTCGTCTGGCTGCTCGTCAGCACGGGCGCGGCCGAGCTCATGCTCTTCATCCTGTCGGTGGCCTTCGACACGCCCCTGCCGCTGGCGCCGGTGCAGCTTCTGTGGCTGAACCTGGTCACCAACGGCATCCAGGACGTGGCCCTCGCCTTCGAGCGCGGCGAGCCCGGCGTCCTCGACCGCCCGCCGCGCGCGCCGGACGAGCCGATCTTCGACCGGCTGATGATCGAGGAGGTGCTCGTCTCGGGCCTCTACATGGGTGGCGTGGCCTTCGGGGCCTTCTACTACCTGACCGAGATGCAAGGCATCGGCGAGGCCGAGGCGCGCAACCTGCTGCTGCTTCTGATGGTCCTGTTCTCCAACGTGCATGTCTTCAACGTGCGCTCCGAGACGCGCTCGGCCTTCCGCATCCCGCTGTCGCACAACCCGCTCCTGATCGGGGCGGTGGTGGTCGCGCAGGGGGTGCACGTGGGCTCCATGTTCGTGCCCGGCTGGCGCGACGTGCTGCAGGTCGCGCCGGTCACGCCGCAGACATGGGGCCTTCTGCTCGCCATCACGCTGAGCAAGTTCCTCGTGGTGGAGGCCTACAAGCACCTGCGCGGCCGCCGCCTCGCCGCAGCGGCGCGGCGGAAGGCGCGGGACAGCGGCCCCACGGGCCGGCGCGGCATGCAGGACGCCCGGAGCTAGGGCCTGTCGTCCGAAAGCGGGCCGCGGTCCGGAGCGTGTCGGAGATGCTGTCGCCGTCCGGCATGTCGGACACAGGCGATGGCCATGGTCGCGGGATGGGGCGTGCCGGTCGGCCGGGGTCCGGCGGTTCGGGGGGCGCTTGCCCCGGCTTCGGTGTGGCGCCGCGTGCGCCGGGCATCGGCGACGGCCCGGCGACCGCACGGGCGGAGATCATGCCCCGTGCCGCCCGTTGCGCTCGGACGCGCGGGGGCTGGCTCAGACGAGGATCGCACGGGCGAGCGCGGCCGGGTCGGCCTGCGCGACGTCGGCCAGTGCGGTGATATCCCGGACCTCCACGCAGCCGCGCTCCACCCGCACGAGGCCGCGCTCGGCAAGGCGGGTCATGACACGGCAGACATGCACCGCCGAAAGGCCGAGCATTTCGCCCATCGCCCGTTGCGACAGCCGCAGGTGGCAGGACCGACCGTCGCGCACGGCGCGGCGGTCCGTGCGCAAGGCGAGTTCGAGAAGCAGAAAGGCGACGCGCTCCTCGCCCCGCCCCTGAAGGGCGCGCAGCATCCGCTCCGACCGGCGTGCCCGCCCCGCAGCGGCGAGCCGTTCGACGAGGTCGGCCACGCCCGCCGTGCCGTTTTCGGCGCGCGCGCTCTCGTCGCGCGTGAACACCGCGACAAGGCTCGTGTCCCTCGCGACGGCCTCGAACTCGGAGGACCACAGGTCGACGGCCACGGGATGCACGACGTCGACCGGGAAAAGAAGATCGAAGAGCACGCTGCGGCCGTCGAGGAGGGTCTTTCGCAGCCCGACCGAGCCGCTGAGAACCCAGACAGCGCCCGGCGCCGCTTCGCCTTCGGCGATCAGGCCGGCGCCGCGCTCGACGACGCGGGCGCGCCGGCGGCACCGGGTGAAAAACCCGCGGCAGGCCTGCCCCGGCTCGGCAGGCGGCGGCATCGCCCCGGCCGCCACATCGGCGCGCAGCTGCTGGTTCATGTGACCCTCGCCCCTCGCAAGACATATTCCAGACAGGAAATGCCTGACCGGGGGAAAAAGTTTCATTGCCCCGCGGGTTTCGCAGCGCACCCGCCGAGGGCTCAGCGCTGGAAGACGTAGGTGCCGGGGGCGTCCTCCTGCGGCTGGTAGTCCTGCGCGCCCATCTCCGGCGGCGCGCTTTCGCCGGAGGAATGACTGCGCAGCCACTCGGTCAGCGCCGGCCACCACGACCCCTCACGGCTCTCCGCCTGCGTGCGCCAGGTCGCGGGCGAGAGGTAGCGCTCACCCTCCTTCGTGCAGCGGATCTGGTATTTCCGTCCTTCGTGGCCCGGTTCGCTGACGATGCCGGCGTTGTGCCCGCCGCTCGTCAGCACGAAGGTCACGTCCGCGTCCGAAAGCAGGTGCAGCTTGTAGACCGATTGCCACGGCGCGATGTGGTCGCGGGTGGTCGAGACGCAGAACATCGGCGCGTGGATGTTGCTGACCGCGACCGGCCCGCCGCGGAGCTCGAACTTGCCGTTGGACAACTGGTTCTCGAGGAAGAGCCGGCGCAGGTACTCGCTGTGCATCCGGTAGGGCATGCGCGTCGAGTCGGCGTTCCACGCCATCAGGTCGAACATCTCCTCCCGCTCGCCGAGAAGATACTCCTGAATGTAGCGCGACCAGATCAGGTCGTTCGAGCGCAGGAGCTGGAACGCCCCGGCCATCTCGTGGCGGTCGAGATAGCCGCGCTCGCGCATCCGGTGCTCCAGGAAGGAGACCTCGCTCTCGCTGATGAAGAGGCCGAGCTCGCCCGGCTCGCTGAAATCGGTCTGCGTGGCGAAGAGCGTGAGGCTCGCAAGGCGGTCGTCGCCGTCGCGCGCCATCTGCGCGGCCTTGGCCGTCAGGAGCGTGCCGCCGAGGCAGTAGCCCACGCCGTGCACCTTGCGCTCCGGCACGATGGCCCGAACGGCGTCCAGCGCTTCCTCGACCGCGGCGGCATAATCCTCCATCCCGAGATCGGCGTCCTCGGCGGTGGGGTTGCGCCAGGACATGGCGAAGACCGTGAAGCCCTGCTCGACCAGATGCCCGATCAGCGAGTTGTGCGGCGACAGGTCGAGGATGTAGTATTTCATGATCCAGGCCGGCACGACCAGGAGCGGTTCGGCGGCGACCGTCTCGGTTTTCGGCGTGTACTGGATGAGCTCCATGAGGTGCGTGCGGTGCACCACGCGGCCCTCGGTCGTGGCCACGTCGCGGCCGGGCACGAAGTCCTCCGCGCCGACGGGCGGGCGGCCGTCGCGCAGGCGCTCAAGGTCCTCGGCGAAGTGCTGCGCGCCGCGCATCAGGTTGCGCCCGCCCTCTTCGCGGGTGCGCGCCGAGACCCTGGGATTCGTCCAGAGGAAATTGGTCGGAGAGACCGTGTCGAGCATCTGCCGCGTGAGGAATGAAACGACCTGTTCGTCGTGCCGGTCGAGGCCGTCCACGTCGTTCGTCGCCCGGTACCACCAGTCCTGCGTGAGCAGGAAGCCCTGCTGCATCACGTTGTAGGGCCAGGTGTTCCAGGACGGATCGTCGAAGCGATGGTCGTGTTCCATCGGCTCGATGCAGGGATCGGCCGCCTCGCCCCGCGCCGCATGCGCGGCGAAGCCGAAGAACCGCGACCAGGCGCGCGCCGCGCGCTCGGCAAGCTCGACCTGCTTGCCGGGCGAGCCTGCGGCGTGGATCCACCACGTCAGGACCTTCGACGAGACGCCATAGGGCGTCACGCCGTTGGTCATCTGCGCCAGCGCGGCCTTCCCGACCCGGTCGAGGGCAAGGCCCGGATGCGGTTCCTCCGCCGCTTCGGCGGTCTCGCCCTCGCAGAACTCGGGCGGCTCGGCCGTGAGACCGTAGCGCTCCTCGCGTTCGGCCTCGGAGCCTGCGGGCGTGCGGTCGGTCCCGGCCGACCCGGTGGACCCGGCCGCCGCCGCGTGCTCCGCCTGTTTCTGCGCCGGCGCGGCCCGCGTCCGGGCCTTGCTGGTCTGCGTCTTGGCGCGTTTCGCCCCGCCGTGCCCGGCCTCGGCCGCCTTCCGGCGGCGGGTGGGGGTGTCGCCCTCAGCCATGGTGCCTCCTTCTCGGTCGGGCGGCCTCAGCCCATGCGGAAGCCGCCGCTCACGTTCAGCGTCGTTCCGGTGACGAAGTCCGCCTCCTCCGCCGCGAGGAAGAGGACCGCGCGGCCGATCTCGTCGGGTTCGGCGAGACGGTGCTTGGGGACCTGGTCCACGATACGGTCCATGATCTTGTCCGGCACGCTTTCGACCATCGGGGTATCGGCGTAGCCCGGCGCGATGGCGTTGACCGTGATGCCCTTGCGCGCCGTCTCGCGGGCGAGCGCGCGGGTGAAGCCCTCGATCCCGGCCTTGGCGGCGCAGTAGTTCGTCTGCCCCGCCTGCCCGCGTGCGGCGTTGACCGACGAGATGTTGACGATGCGTCCGTAGCCGCGTTCGCGCATGCCGCCGATCACCTGCTGGCACATGTTGAACATCGAGCCGAGATCGACGGACATTACCTGATCCCAGGCCTCGCGCGTCATCTTGTGGAACATCATGTCCCGGTTCACGCCCGCGTTGTTCACGAGCACATCGACGGGGCCGAGCGCCGTCTCGATCCCCTCCACGCCCGCCGTGCAGGCGTCGTAGTCCGCAACGTCCCACTCGTGCGTCGGGATCCCGGTTTCCTCGGTGAAGCGTTCGGCGGCCGCGCCGTCGCGGTAATGCGTTGCGGCCACCGTGTAGCCGGCATCCTGCAATGCGCGCGCAGCGGCCGCGCCGAGCCCCTGCACGCCCCCGGTGACGAGGGCGATTCGTCCGCTCTCCGACATGACACACTCCTTCGTTTCGCTGCCCGCACCATGCCGCGCTGCGGCGTCGGCGACATTGACTGGCGTTAAGCCGGCCCTCGGACAGGGCGGCGCTCACGTCACCGCGACCACCGTGCAGGGCGCCTGGTGGAGCAGCTTCTGCGACACGCTGCCGAGCACCGCGCCGCGAAACCTGCCGAGCCCGCGGCGGCCCACGACGATCATGCGTGCGCCCTCGTCTGCGGCGGCGTCCACGATCGCATCGGCATGGTCGCCCTGAACGACGCGGGTGCGGATGTCCTGCGCCGCCGCCCCCTCGGCCCGTGTCGCGGCACGCGCCACGATCGCGTCGCCCACCGCCGCGATCAGCCGCGCGGCGCGGTCGTCGGGGCCCGGCCCGCCGAGCACCCGGCCGAAACTGCCGGGGATGTCGGTGCGCGGGATCTCGGCGCGCGGCGCGGCCTCCTCAACGAGATGCTCGATCTCCGCCATCCGCTCGAGCTCCGCCGCCGGCCGGCCGTGCATCAGGACGTGCAGGATCGTGAGCCCCTCGCCGAGCCCGGCCGAGAGCTCGGCCGCCAGGTCGACAGCACGGGTGCCGTGCTCCGAGCCGTCCGTCGCCACGAGGATGCGGGTCTCTGCCATGGGCGCCTCCTGTCCGCGGGGTCGCGGACCCTGTCGCGCGCAGGGCGGCCGCGGACCATGACCCGCGTCAATCCGGGGCGCGGTTTCCCGCCGCCGCTCAGGGCAGGATCTGCAGCCAGACCCAGACCGTGAGCACCGAGAGCGCCGTGGCGATCAGCACCGAGGAGGCGGCGACCCGCCGCGCGCGACCGTAGAGCGTGGCGAAGATGTAGGCGTTGACCCCGGGCGCCATCGCCGCCGTCAGCACCGCCGAACGCAGCGCCGCCGTGTCCAGCGCGAGCGCCCGCCCGAGCGTCCATGTGACCGACGGGTGCAGCACGAGCGCGACCGCGACCACGTAGCCGATAAGCCGCATGTCGCCCTCGGGCCGGTAACGGCAGAGCACGCCGCCGAGCCCGAAGAGCGCCGCGGGCAGCGCGGCGCGCGCCATCAGGTCCAGCGCGTCGCCGAGCGGCACCGGCACCGTGAGCCCGGCGAGGTTCACGCCGAGCCCCAGCACGATCGCGATGACCAGCGGATTGCGCCCGAGCGCGGCGCCGATCTGCCGGGCGAGCGCGCCGGGGCGCAGGCCCGCCCGCGCCACTTCCATCGCCGTGATGCCGAGACCGTAACAGACCGGTGCGTGCAGCGCGATGATCGCGTAGTTGCCCCCGAGCGCGTCCGTGCCGTAGGCGCGCTCGGTGATCGGCAGGCCGAGGAGCAGCGTGTTGGAGAAGAGCCCCGTGAAGCCCACCGCCACCGCGTCCTCCCAGCCCCGGCGGAAGAGATACCGCGCGCCCAGAAGCCCCGCGGCGAAGCCCGAGAGCGCGCCGGCGTAGAAGGACAGGAGAAGCGGCGCCTCCGCCTCCTGCCCCAGATCGAGGGTCGAGATCGCGCGGAAGAGCAGGCAGGGGATCGCGAAGCTCTGCGTGAAGCGCATGAGCCCGTCCACCGCCGCGTCGGAAAACAACCCGCGCCAGACCGCGACGTAGCCGAAGCCCGCCACCAGGAAGACGGGCAGGATGACCTCGATCAGCGCCTGCACGGGCGCGATCCCGGCGTCACAGCGGGTAGCGGATCACCATCCCGTCATGGGCGGGGGTGACGTGATCGGGCGTGTCGCGCGCCACCGCGGCATAATCCATGTCGATGTGCATGTTGGTGAGCACCGCGCGCGCAGGCGCGACGCGCGCAATCCATTCCAGCGCCTTGTCGAGATGCGCATGCGTCGGGTGCGGCGTGCGCCGCAGCGCGTCGAGCACCCAGCAGTCGAGCCCTTCGAGCGCCGGCCAGGCGTCGTCGTAGATCTCGGCCACGTCGGGCAGATAGGCGAGCGGGCCGACGCGGAAGCCGAGCGCGTCGATCGCGCCGTGGCTCACCTTGAAGGGCGTCAGCGCCACCGCGCCCCCCTGCCCCTCGATTCGCACCTCCTCGTGGATGGTGTGCATGTCGAGGATCGGCGGATAGGGGCTGTCCTCGGGCTGCATGAAGGCGTAGCCGAAGCGCGAGTAGAGGTCGTTCTGCGTGTCGCCGTCGGCCCAGACCGGCAGCCGCCGGCGCATGTTGAAGACGATCATGCGCAGATCGTCGAGGCCGTGCACGTGATCGGCGTGGCTGTGCGTGTAGACCACCCCGTCGAGCGCGCCAACGCCCGCGTCGAGAAGCTGCTGGCGCAGGTCGGGCGAGGTGTCGATCAGCACGCGCGTCGTGCCTTCCGCCGTCTCGCGCTCGATCAGCATGGAGCAGCGGCGGCGAGAGTTGCGCGGCTCGGTCGGGTCGCAATCGCCCCAGTGCCCGCCGAGGCGCGGCACGCCGCCCGAGGAGCCGCAGCCGAGGATCGTGAACCTGAGTTCCCCGCTCACGACGCCGCCCTTTCGAAGAGCCGCTCGAAGTTGGCCTCCGTCGCCGCGGCGAACTCGGCGTAGGAAAGGCCGAAGACCTCGGCCCCCGCGGCGGCAGTGTGAACGACGTAAGACGGCTCGTTGCGCTTGCCGCGATAGGGCGGCGGCGCGAGATAGGGGCTGTCGGTCTCCACGAGGACGCGGTCGAGCGGCGCGGCGGCGAAGATCTCGCGCAGCTCGGTCGATTTCGGGAAGGCCGCGATGCCCGACATCGACAGGTAGAAGCCCAGGTCCAGCGCCGCCCGCGCCAGCCCCGCGCCGGAGGAAAAGCAGTGCATCACGCAAGCGTAGGGCTTGCGCGCGTGCCCCTCGGCGAGGAGGCGGGCCATGTCCTCGTCCGCGTCGCGGGCGTGGATGATGAGCGGCAGGCCCGTCTCCTGCGCGGCCTCGATGTGGCGGCGCAGGCTCTCCTGCTGACGCTCCGCGCTCTCGGCGGTGTAATGGTAGTCGAGCCCGCTTTCCCCGATGCCGACGCAGAGCGGGTCGTCGGCCAGCGCCACGAGCTCCTCGACCGTCGCCATCGGCTCCTCCGCCGCGCTCATCGGGTGCGTGCCGGCGGCGTAGAAGACGCCCTCGTGCGCCGCGGCGAGGGCGCGCACGGCGTCGCGATTGCGCAGCTTCGTGCAGATTGTGACCATCCGGTGCACGCCCGCGGCCCTGGCGCGCGCGACGACCTCGCCCGCCTCTTCGACGAGGCCGGGGAAATCGAGATGGCAATGGCTGTCCGTGATGCGCGGCGGCATGTCCTGTCCGGCGGTCATGGTGCGGGAACGCGGCCTCAGCCGGCGTGTCTGGCGATGCTGTGGAGGGTATCTAGGATGAGCGAGGCAGGGTCAAGATTGACCGCCCGGCCGTGGCGCAGCCGCGCGCCCACGCGCGGCGCGAGCTCGGCCCAGCCGCGCGCGGCGGCCGGGTCGGGCGACAGGCGCCGCAGCGTCTCCGCCTCGCCCGGCGCGGCCTCGGGCTCGGGCGGACGGCCGCGCGCCCCGGTGAGCGCGAGACGGGCGAGGGCATGGTCGATCAGCTCGAACAGAAGATCGCGCCGCGCCTCCGCCCCCTGCCCCGCCGCACGCTCCGAGAGCGCGAGCGCCGCGGGCCGATCGAGCCGCGGCAGCGAGGCGAGCACGCCCATGAGCTCGGCGTAGAGCGCCGCGCCGCCCTCCTGCGCGAGGGTGACCGCCGCGCCCGCCGAGCCGCCCGAGAGCGCGGCGAGCGTGCCCGCGCCGCCCTCGGGCTCCACGCCCGCCTGCGCGAGCGCGGCGTCGAGGTCGTCCGCCCCCAGCGGCGAAAGCGCGAGCGTCCGGCACCGCGAGCGGATCGTGGGCAGAAGCCGCGCCGGCTGATGGCTGACGAGGAGCAGCGTCGCGCGCTCCGGCGGCTCCTCGAGAAGCTTCAGCACCGCGTTGGCCGCGCTCACGTTCATCTCGTCGGCGGCGTCGATGATCACCACGCGCGCGCCGCCCTCGGCGCTCGAGAGGGAAAAGAAACTCTTGAGCCTGCGCACCTCCTCGACCCGGATCGCATCCGAAAGCCCGGTGCCGGCCGCGTTCGCCCCGCGCCGCAGCAGGAAAAGCCCCGGCTCCGACAGCGCGGCGACGCGGCGTGCGACCGGGTCCTCCGGGTCGATGTCGAGGCTCGACGGCACCTCCGGCGCGCCGAAGAGCCCGCCGCCCTCGCCCTCCCCCCGCGCCAGCAGGAACCGCGCGATCCGCCAGGCGAGCGTCGCCTTTCCGACGCCGCGCGGCCCCGTCAGAAGCCAGCCGTGGTGCAGCCGGCCCGCGGCATGGGCCTCGAGGAAGGCGCGCTCCGCCGCCGCCTGCCCGTAGAGGCGCGGCGTATGCCGCGGGTGCGGCGCGCCCGGCAGCCTGTCCGGCTCGGGCAACTCCGCGCGCTCGGCGCTCACGGCGCCGCCGCCTCCCAGGTCTCGACCGCGCGCGCGACGGCGGCGGCGACCTCCGTCTCGGTGCCCCGCCCGTCGATCACGCGAAACCGTTCCGGCGCCGCCTCGGCGAGCGCGAGGAAGCCCGCGCGCAGCCGCGCCTGCATCTCCGCGCCGAAATCCTCGAACCGCGCCTCGGCGTCCGCGCGCGCCTTCGCCCGGCGCCAGCCGATCTCGGGGTCGATGTCGATGAGGATCGTCAGATCCGGCTCGCGTCCGATCATCAGCCTGTGCAGCGCGTCCACCGTCGCGCGCAGATCCCCCCGCGTCGCCCCCTGATAGACGCGGGTGCTGTCGGCGAAGCGGTCGCAGATCACCGTCCTGCCTGCCACGAGCGCAGGCGCGATGCGCCGCTCCAGGTGGTCGCGCCGCGCCGCGGTGAAAAGCAGGATCTCGGTCTCCGCCGACCAGCGCTCCGGCGCGCCGGTCAGCAGAAGCTCCCGGATCTCCTCCGCGCCGGGCGATCCGCCGGGCTCCCGCGTGAGCACCACGTCCCGGCCCGCGGCGTCGAGCCGCTCGGCCAGCAGCCGCGCCTGCGTGGTCTTGCCCGACCCGTCGATGCCCTCGAAGCTGATGAACCGGCCCGTGCCGCTCAAAGCGCGTCCCCGGCGCTTTCGCCCAGACGCTCCAGAAGCAGCGTTCCGACCGTGCGCACGCGCTGGCCGAAGCCGCCCTCGGGCACGTCGCGATCCGCCACCAGCGGCACGCGCGCCTCCGGCAGCCCCTCGGGCCGCAGGATCAGCTCGCCAAGCACATCGCCCTCGGAAACCGGCGCGCTGACGGGCGCATCGTAGACCACCTCGCCGGGCACCTGTTCCTGCGCGAGGACCGGCAGGAGCATCCTGCGGCTCTCGGCGGCGACGAGGCCCACTGTCGCATCCGCGCCCATCCAGACCGGCGCCTCGGTGATCTCGCGGCCTTCGGCGACGACCTCCTTTTCGACGAACTGGCGGAAGGCCCAGTTCAGGATGCGCTGCCCCTCGGCGGCGCGCGCCTCGCGGGTCGGCAGGCCGTTGATCACGAAGATGACCCGGCGCCCCCCCTGCACCGCCGACCCGACGAGGCCGTAGCCCGCCTCCTCCGTGTGGCCGGTCTTCAGGCCGTCCGCCCCGATGTCGAGACCGAGAAGCGGGTTGCGGTTGAAGTGGTTGGAGGGCACGCGGCCGTCGTATTCGAACTTCTCTTCCTCGAAATACGCGTAGCCCTCGGGAAAGTCGCGGATGATCCGTGCCGCCAGCGTGCCGAGGTCGCGCATGCTCATCACGTGATCGGGATGCGGCCAGCCGCTGGCGTTCTCGAAATGCGAGTCGCTCATGCCGAGCATCGCGGCGCGGTCGTTCATGAGTTGCGCGAAGGCCTCCTCGCTCCCGGCGAGGCCCTCGGCCACGACCACCGTCGCGTCGTTGCCCGATTGCACGACGATGCCGCGGATGAGCTCCTCGATCGTGGGGCGGTCGCTCGTCTGCAGGAACATCGACGAGCCCCCCATCTCGGTGGCGCGATCGGACACCGTGAAGCGCGTCTCGAGCGTGAGCGAGTCGACGTCGCGCAGCGCCTCGAAGAGCATGTAGAGCGTCATCAGCTTCGACATCGAGGCCGGCGGCAGCGGCGCGTCCGCGTTCTTTTCCAGCAGCACGGTGCCGGTGTTGTAATCGAGGACGTAGGCCGACCCGGCCTGCGTGTCGAAGGCCTGCGCGGCGGCGGCCGTGAGCATGGCCGCCACGACGACCACCGCCGCGGCGGTGGTGCGCAACCGCATGATGAAGGCGTCAGCAGTCATCCCCGAAAGCCCCTCTCTCGATGGTGCGGATACCCGCCGCGCGCGGCGGGGGGCCACGTCGGCGCGGGTGCGGCAGACATCCCGCGCGACGGCAGGCCTGCGCGTTGTTGCGGGCCGGCGTCAGTCGCGCACCGCGTAGGCATCGGCAAATCCCTGTTCCTGCGCCGAGTCAAGAAGCGCCTCGAGGTCGTCGCGGTTCGGCGCCGGTCCGACGAGCACGCGCCAGAAGCTCTTGCCCTGCGTCTCCTGCTCCTTGACGGTGGGCACCATCCCGGCCTGGCGCATCGCGGTCGCCGTGTTGCGCGCGTTTTCCTCCACGCTGAAGATGCCGATCTGGACATAGGCCCGCTCCGGCCCCGACGACGCCGGTCCCGCGGACGCGTCGGCGTCGGCCGCGCGTTCGCCGCTCTCCCCGGCCTCCTCGCCGCTCGCCTCGCCGCTCGCCTCGGCCGTCGTGTCGGCCTCCTCCGCCGACAGCGCATCCTCCGCCGCGGCGACCGGGTCGAGCGGCGCCTCGCTGACTTCGGCGGCCGCGGTCAGCCCGGCCTCCGTCTCGGCCTCGCCGTCCTCCGGCGCTTCGTCTTCGGGCGTCTCGCTGACCTCCTGGCGCCGAAGCGCGGTAACCTCGAGTTCCCGCGGCTGCCCGGCGAGCAGGCCGAGCGCCTCGGCCGCGTCCGACGAGACCTGCAAGGGCGGCCCCGGCACCTCGCGTTCGCGGCGGAACAGCGCGCCGATCACGAAATTGTCGGAATCGGTATCGCGGATGATCACCCGTTCCGGATCGTCCACCTCCGGATGCGCGACCCAGACGCCCCCGAGCGAGGGCCGCCCGTCCCAGAGACCCGAGGCCGTGACCTGAAACACCTCCGGCGCCTCGAGATCCCGCTCGACAAGGCGCACCGACCGGTCCTCCCCCTGCCCCGCCTCGGCCGCGTCCCCGTCACTGCCCGCGAGAAATCCCGGCATCCGGGCCTCGTCGCAGCCGCCGAGCGCCAGCCCGGCCGCCGCCACGAGCGCGGCCCGCATGATGCGGCCTGTTCCGCCTTGCTCCATGAATGTCGTCCCTTGCCTGCCCGTCGGCCGGGGTGCGCCCGGTCCCGGATTGCCCGCGCGATGCCCCGCGCCCCGGGTCAGGAGATTATCTGCTCCACGGCTCCGAGGAAAGCCCGCATGGCCACCCTTCCCGAATCGCCGCGCAGCCCCTATCCGACCCCCGCGGAGGAGTGGCAGAGCGGTCGAATGCACCGGTCTTGAAAACCGGCGTGCGTGAAAGCGTACCGTGGGTTCGAATCCCACCTCCTCCGCCAC
>NZ_JAWLFS010000233.1:0-4525 GCF_041685465.1 Rhodosalinus sp.
GTGCCGCTGACGGGGCGCGGGCTGGCGGCGATGCTGCTGCGCCGGCCCTTCGGCTCGCGCCGGGTGCTGGCGCTGATCCACTGGCAGGCGGTCAAGCTGTGGTGGAAGGGGGCGCGGTTCCATTCCCGGCCCGAGCCGCCGGAGGCCGAGATCACCCGATGACCCATCGCCTGCCCGCCTATGGGCTCTTCGCCGCCATGATCGCGGCGGCGGGCCTGCCGCTCTATATCCACGCGCCCAAGGTCTACGTGGACGACCACGGCGTGAGCCTCGCCGCGCTGGGCGCGGTGCTCTTCGGGCTCAGGCTCCTCGACGTGGTGCAGGACCCGCTGCTCGGCCGGCTGGCCGCGGCACTGCAGGCGCGGCGGGCGCAGGCGGTGGGCGTCGCGGTGGCGGTGATCGCGGGCGGGATGGTCGGGCTTTTCGCGGTGACGCCGCCGGTGGCGCCGCTCCTGTGGTTCGCGCTCATGCTGACGCTCGTCTTCTCGTCGTTCAGCTTCCTCACCATCGCCTTTTACGCGCAGGGCGTGACCACGGCAGCGGACCTCGGCGCGGGCGGGCACCTGCGGGTGGCGCGCTGGCGCGAGACCGGGGCGCTCCTCGGTGTCTGCGCGGCGGCGGTGGCGCCCGAGGGGCTGGGCTTCGCGGGCTTCGCGCTCGCCTTCGCGGCGCTCGCGCTCGCCGCAGGGCTCTCGATGCGGGGCGAGTGGCGCGGGCCGCTCACCGCGCCGGAGGCGGCGGGCTTCGCGCCGGTGCTGCGCGACCCGGCCGCGCGGCGGCTGCTGCTCGTGGCGCTCGTCAACGCGACGCCGGTGGCGGTGACCTCGACGCTCTTTCTCTTCTTCGTCGAGAGCCGGCTCCAGACACCGGGGATGGAGGGGCCGCTGCTCTTGCTCTTCTTCCTTGCCGCGGCGGTCAGCGCGCCGGCCTGGGGCAAGGCGGCGGATCGCTACGGCGCGCGGCGCGTGCTGCTCGTGGGCATGGGCACCTCGGTGGTGGGCTTCGTCTTCGCGCTGGGGCTGGGGGCCGGCGACTGGCCGGCCTTCGCGGTCATCTGCGTGGTGACCGGCGCCGCGCTCGGCGCGGACATGGTCGTGCTCTCGGCGCTCTTCGCGCGCCGGCTCGAGGCCGTCGCCCCCGGCGCGGCGGAGGGCTTCGGCCTCTGGTCCTTCGTCACCAAGGCCACGCTGGCCGTCGCTGCGGCGACGCTCCTGCCGACGCTGGAGGCAGCGGGCTTCGAGGCCGGGACCGACAACGATGCACAGGCGCTCTGGACGCTCACGCTCCTCTACGCGGGACTGCCTTGCGCGCTGAAACTCATCGCCATCGCGCTCCTGGCCACTGCGCCGCTCGGGCGGATGGGCGACGACACGGGGACGGACACCGCATGGACCACCTGATTTTCGCGATCCTCGGCGCGCTTGTCGCCGCGGCGCTGGTCTGGGCGCGCACGCGCTTCGCCGGCTTTCTCGCCCAGCGACCCGAGGATTACGCCGAGAGCGCGCCGCGCTTCGACATCCGTCGCCACCTGAACGGCCCGCTCGTCTGCGACGGGGTGATCTACGGGCCCACCGGGCGCGTCGCCTCGCGCTTCACGGGAGAGTTCGACGTCTCCTGGGACGGCAACACCGGCGAGATGCGCGAGCGGTTCGACTACGACAGCGGGGCGGTGCAGCACCGCGCGTGGCACTTGACGCTCGGCAACGACGGACGCATCCGGGCGCGGGCCGAGGATGTCGTCGGCGACGGCGAGGGGGTGCAGAGCGGATCGGCCGTGCGGCTGAAATACCGCCTGCGCCTGCCCGAGGCCTCGGGGGGCCATGTGCTCGACACGACGGACTGGATGTACCTGACTCCGGCCGGAACCATCGTGAACCGGAGCCAGTTTCGCAAATACGGAATCAAGGTGGCCGAACTCGTGGCGACCATGCGCAGAAAGGATGCGGCGTGAGGGACTGGACCGGCAAGCGCTACTGGCTCATCGGCGCGAGCGAGGGGCTCGGCGAGGCGCTCGCCGAGCGCATGAGCCGCGCGGGCGTCGAGCTCGTGCTCTCGGCGCGCTCGCGCGACAAGCTCGAGGCGCTGGCCGAACGCCTGCCGGGTCGCGCGTGGGCCGTGCCGCTCGACGTGCGCGACCTCGACAGCGTCAGAGAGGCCGCCGAGGCGGCGGGCGAGATCGACGGCATGGTCTTTCTCGCCGGCGCCTACTGGCCCTTCAGCGCCCGCGAGATCGACGCCGAGAAGATCGAGACGATGGGCGACATCAACTTCACCGGTGCGCTGCGCGCGGTCTCGGTCGCCCTGCCGCCGATGGTCGCGCGCGACCGGGGCCATGTCGTGCTGACCGGCTCGCTTTCGGGCTTCCGCGGCCTGCCGGGGGCGGTGGGCTACGCGCCGTCGAAGGCCGGGGTCATGGTGCTCGCGGAGAGCATGCACTGCGACCTGCGCAAGACCGGCGTCGATGTGCAGGTGGCCAACCCCGGTTTCATCCGCACCCGGCTCACCGACAAGAACGACTTTCACATGCCCTTCCTGATGGAGCCGGAGGACGCGGCGCAGCGCATGTTCGAGTTCATGTCGCGCGGCGGTTTCAAGTACAGCTTCCCGACCGTCTTCTCCTGGCTCTTCCGTGGCGGACAGTTCCTGCCGGACTGGCTTTACTATCGGATCTTCTCGTAACATCCTGCGCGCTCCCGAGTGAGCCGCAGGAGGTGTCCGATGCCCACAATCTCTCCCCGCAAGGTCGCGCAGGTCATCATCATGGCGCGCGAACTCGACCGCGCGGAGGCGGAGTTGCGCGCCTTCATCGAGCGCATGGACGAGGACGAGCAGGCGGAGCTCGTGGCGATCATGTGGATCGGGCGCGGCGCCTTCGAGGCCGACGACTGGCACGAGGCGCGCGCGACGGCCTACGAGGAGGCGACGACGCCGACCGCGGACTACCTGATCGGCACGCCGCATCTCTCCGACAATCTCGAGGCCGGGCTCGAGGCGCTCGGCATTTCCCCGCAGGAGGCGGAGGACGACCTCCTGTGACGGCCGCGCATGCCGGGGCTGTCGGCGCGACGGAACCCCGGCGCCTCCCTTTCGTTGTGTGCCCGACGATAACGGACACCACGGAAAGGAGACAGTCATGCAGACCGCAAAGACCCTGATGACGACCGCCGCCGCCCTTGGCCTGACCGCAGGCGTGGCGCTCGCGCAGGATGCCGAAATCGAACAGCGGATGTACATGACCGACGCCGACGGTCAGCTCTACGAGGTCACCGTGATCGAGGTCGAGGAAGAGGACTATGACGACGCGGAGCGCGACTTCATCGACAACATCCGCACGGCCCGGGAGCAGGAGCGCGGTTCCGCCGAGACCCCGGTCGAGGGCGACCGGGAGGCACTGGTGCTGACCGAGCACTACTTCACCGAGCGCACGGAAGAGACCGGCGACCCGGACGCGGTGCAGGACGTGACCGAGTTCGAGGACGATCAGGAGGAAGACGAGGAGATCGAGCAGCGCCCGACCGGCCACGACGAGTGATGCCGCGGCCGTTGCCGTGAACCGCAAAGGGGCGCGCCCGCGCGGCGCGCCCTTGTCGCGTCAGGCGTGGTGCACGATCTCGAGGTGCTGCGCGAGGCGCGCGACCTCGCCCATCCAGCGCGCCACCAGCGCCGGGTCCGAGGGCGCGGCCGAGACGCCGGGCGCGATCTCGTCCGCCGCGACCGAGCGGACCGCCTGCGCCACCATCTGGCTGACGAGCCGCCCCATCGCGGTGCCGCTCTCGTCGCCCCAGGCGTCCATCACGTAGGTGCGGTGCCAGACCGGCGCGCCCTCCCGCGCCGCCTCGAGGCTGACGCAGAGCACCACGCGATCCGGCTCGCCCGGGTCGTAGGCGTGCTCCTGCCAGAGCCGTTCCGACAGATCACGCAGCACCGCCTCGCCCTCCGCGCCCGCCGGCAGGTCCTCCACCGTCCGGAAGATATCGGCCCAGGCCTCGGACCAGCCCTCGAGCCGCAGGGTGCCGCGGACGAAGTCCTTTACCCGCCAGTCGGGCGCGAAGCCGTAGTCTTCCATGAAGGGGAGCGAATCGCGGTTCGGATAGACCTCGAAGCTCTCGGGCGCCGGGAGCGGCGCGGTGTAGCTCGAGATGGCGTCCCACGGCCGATCCACCCGCAGCTCCTCGAAGTCGCGGAGCGAGCGCGAGGGCGACTTCAGCGCCTTCAGCACGCCGAGCGGCGACCAGGAGAACTTGTAGCGGAAGGGGTTGGCGTGCTTCGGCACCCCGCCGCAGTAGCTGGTGAACGAAAGCGTGTTCGCAGGATCGAAAGCTTCCGACGCGCGGTAGTCCGCGACCAGCCGGTGCGCCATCAGGTGATCGATGCCCGGGTCCAGCCCCACCTCGTTGACGAGCGCGACGCCCGCCGCCTTCGCGCTGGCGTCGAGCGCGCGCATCTCCGGCGCGATGTAGGAGGAGG
Organism: Rhodosalinus sp.; assembly: GCF_041685465.1. Taxonomy (NCBI): domain Bacteria; kingdom Pseudomonadati; phylum Pseudomonadota; class Alphaproteobacteria; order Rhodobacterales; family Paracoccaceae; genus Rhodosalinus; species Rhodosalinus sp. The sequence goes on from NZ_JAWLFS010000233.1 coordinate 4,468, forward strand.
AGACGAAATGCGCGCCCGCCTTGATCGCCGCCTCCGCGATCGGCACATGCCAGTCGCC
>NZ_JAWLFS010000234.1:0-4510 GCF_041685465.1 Rhodosalinus sp.
GGCACCTCGATCCCGTGCGCGGCGAGCCCCTTGGCGAGGAAGCGCAGCCCGAGCTCGGCTCGCCGCATCTCGAGGCTGGCGAAGAAGACGCCCTTGCCGCCCCGCGCCGCCGCGAAGGCGACGTTCTGCGCCACGGTGGTCTTCGCCATCCCCGGCCGCCCGGCGAGGACGCAGAGTTGCCCCGGCCGGAGCCCGCCGCCGAGGCGATCGTCGAGACCGGCGACTCCCGTCCGCACCGCGTTGCCATCGTCGCCCTTGCGCGCCTCGGCGATCTCGGCGAGCGCCTCGGTCAGCGCGGAAAGGTGGCTCGCCGTGAGCTGTTTCGCGCGCGATCCCGCGGTGATTTTCGCAGCCTCCACCTCGAGCCTTTCCGCGATCTCGGCCCCGGAAATCTCGCCGCCCGCCGCCTGCGACTCAGCCTCGCGCGCCGCCTCGATCACCGCGCGCTTCGCCGCCAGATCGACGAGCAGCTCGGCGTAGTCGCGGATCGCGTGTGGGGCGATCGCCGCGCCCGCGAGCCGCGCGAGGTAGGCCGGCCCGTCGAGCGCCTCGAGCCCGGCGTGCCCCGTGAGATCGGCCTGCAACGTCACCGGCGAAGCGAGCCGTCCATCAGCCACGCGGGCCGCGATCCGCTCGAAGATGGTGCCGTGCACGGGGTCGTAGAATGTGCCCGGCGTCACGATGTCCTCGACGCGCGCGAACGACTCGTTATTCGTGAGCAGCGTCCCGAGAAGCTGCTGCTCGGCCTCGACCGGATGCGGCAATTCATCTTCGTGCGGCATATCCTTCATCGCACGACCTCCCCGCCGAGGCGCGCAACAATTTTCGCTATCCATTCCACCTGTTTCGCGCTGGGCCGGCGCGGCCAATTCTGCAGCGACGCGACGAAATCCCGCTCGCGCGCATTCCGTGGGCGGAAGCCCGGATGCCGCCAGACCCATTTCGCGGCCTCCTGGGGGCGGGTGAAAACAGGCCCCCCGGCTTCGCGCGCCGCGGGGGGCTGCTGCGCGGCGGGCGCGGCGAGCCGCCCGGCCAGCTCCGCCCAGCTAGCGCCCGCGCGCTCGAGCTCGCGATCGAGCAGCCGGAGAGTCGCCATCCGCTCACCGTCCGCGTCGGACCCGAGGCGCGCCAGAAGCGCGGCGAGCCGGTCGCTTCGATAGTGCGTTGTCCCCTGCCCGTGCTGCATAATTCCCACGCGTGGTTGGTGGCGCGGCATTCGCCGCCCTCCGGCATGTCGAACTCGCAAACTTGCGCGTCGCCCTCCTGTCCGGGCGGCGCGCTTTTCAATTCCAAGTCGAAATGAGGGGCACATCCGAGAGCCCCATGTCGCCGGACAGGCCCGGCGCGGCGGCGGGATCGTCGAGCGGCCCGTCGACGGTGCGGCAACGCTCCGAACACAGACGATGGCCGGGGCCGCTTGATTCAAACTCGGCGCCGCAGCGGAGGCATCGCCGCCGCTTGCGGGGTTGCCGCATCTCGCGCAGGCGCGCCTCGCCGGCGGTGAGGGCCTGATCGGGCGAGCCCTGCCACGTCGACAGAACCTCGCCGGTCTCGCGGTGCAGCGCCCTGTATTGCCCGCGCTCGCGGCTCCTTTCCACCTTGATCTCGCTGAGGAAATCGTCCGTCACGGCGTCACCCGGCGCGGCGTTCGGCGTAGAGCGCGTCCATGCTCCGGCCGGTCGTGCGCGCCTCCTCGATGATTTCGTCAGTCTGTCGCTGGGCCTTTTCCTCGGCGTCGCGGGCGGCAATATGCGCCTCGGCCCATTCCTCGAGCTCACGGTAGGACCACCGCGAGGCCGAGCCAATTTTCACCGGCGCGGGAAACTCCCCGGATTTGATTTTCGCGTAGATGCTCGAGCGCGATTGCCCCGTCGCACGGATCACATCGTCCAGCGTGAGCAGGATCGGCTTGACCTCGACTTCCGCCATTCTGAAACCCTCCATGTGCATACAGAAGGGCCTAGCCTGGGAATCAGGGTCGAGTCATGACGCAAGTTCGTTTTCGAGTTTGACACACGCCGCGCGGCTCAGTCCTCCGGCCACTGGAATATGCCGAGCTCGTGGTTCACGATGATCTCGCGCGCGAGAAGGCGGCGAAACTCGGCGTGATCGTGCCAGAGGCGGCGACCGCGTGGCAGGCGCTCGCGCGCGCGCCCTTGTCGTCGCTCTCCGTCGCGGTCAGGCCGAATCGCGTCAGCACGTAGACCGCCTTCACGATCCGTCGATGCTCCGCCGCCTTCGCCCCGTCGCCCGAGCGCGGGTCCGGCGGCCGCGGCGCGGCGCCGATGATGCGATCCCCGGCCCAGGCGGCGAGCGGGGGAGGGAGCGCGGCGCCGCGCGCGACCAGCCACCGGCACGCCAGCCCGAGGGCGTCGTGCGCGACCGGATCGCGCGGCGCCTCGGCGAGGAGCGCCGCGAAGGCCGGCGAGGCGAGCGCGGCGTCGACGGTCTCCGGCGGCGTCGCGCGGTCCGACCACCAGAGGAAGGCGTCCGGCGCGCAGCCCTGCAACCGACGCCACGCCAGAAGCTCCCGATGGCTCGCGCGGGCGCGCGGCACCGCCTCCTCGAGGAGGCGGCGGGCGATCTCCACCGCCTCCTCGAAGGTGGGCGGGGGCGTCATGCGCCGCCCCCGGTCACGAAATCGGCCCAAGCCTGCATGAGCCCGCGCCGCTTCTCGAAGAGATCCGTGCGCCGGTAGGCCGCCTCCACCCGGTCGCGGACGGCGTGCGCGAGGGCCGCCTCCTTCACCGCGTGCGGGGTGTCGGTCGCCTCCTCGGCCCAATCTCGAAACGACGATCTGAACCCGTGCACGGTGACGGGCACCGACAGCCGCTTCAGGACGGCCGCGAGGGTCATATCGCTCAACGGCCGGCCGGGCTTCGTGCTGGGGAAGATGAGCGACTCGTCGCCGCGCGCGAGCGGGCGCACGGCGCTAAGCTCGGCGAGCGCGGCCGGAGCGAGCGGGACGCGGTGCTCGCGGCCCGCCTTCATGCGCTCGCCCGGCACGGTCCAGACCGCCGCCTCCTCGTCGATCTCCGCCCACGTTGCCCCCCTCACCTCGCCGGAGCGCGCTGCCGTCAGGATCGTGAAGCGCAAGGCCGCGGCGCCCATGCCGGGGGCGGCGGCGAGGCGCGGCCAGAGCGCCGGCAGGTCGGCCCAGGGCAGCGCCGCGAAATGCCGCGCGCGGGTCTTCTGGCGCGGCAGGGCCGCCTCGATCCCGGCGCAGGGATTCGCCGCCTCCCGGTGCCCCGCCGCAACCGTCCAGTCGAAGATGAGGCGCAGGCGCTGCCGGAGGCGGCGCGCAGTCTCGGGCTTCTCGAGCCAGATGGGTTGAAGCACCCGCAGCACGTCCGCCTGCGCGAGCGCATGGACCGGCTGCCGGCCGATCTTGGGGAAGGCGTAGACCTCGATCGTGCGCAGCCATTGCGCGGCGGCCTTCGCGTTCTTCGAGGCGGGGACGATCTGCTCGCGGTGCACGGTGCGCGCCGCCTCGGCGAAGATCAGCGGCGCGCGCTTGTCTCGGTCACGGTGCGCGATCGGATCGCCGCCCGCGCGCGCCACGGCGCGGAGCTCATGCGCGAGCGCGCGCGCCTCCGCGAGCGAGACCAGATCAGCGCCGCCCAGACCTATGTCGCGCCGGCGCCCGTGGACCACTGTGCGGAGTAGCCAGCGGCGCGAGCCTGTGGGCTCGACGAACAGGTAAAGCCCGCCGCCGTCGGCGTGGCGCCCGGGCGGCTTCTTGGCCACCTCGACCGCCGTCAGGCGCTTCTTCGGAACTGGCGGCATCGCGCCTCACCGTGCTCAATGAGGGACGGCACCGACTTCGATATTCCATCGGGAATCGAAGTCGTGAGAGAAGCCGTCCCTCGTAACATCCCACAACAAATCTCGGCTGCCTGCGTATCCCAGCGCGTCCGCCCGTGTCCAGCCCTTTCCTTAACCCCTGATCTTCAATGCCTTTTCCGAACGCCGCCGGACGCGGGCGGAATGCGGTTCGATTGCTACCTCTCCGCCACTTGCCCTCGGGAATGCGTTCTCCCCATCCGGCTCCGGCCGGATTTTCTCTTTGTTTTCGAGGGTTAAGCGGGCGCCGCTTCCGTAACAGGGCGGTTGTGGTCAAGAGAAAAATTTTCAAAGCAAAGCCATTGGCCAAACCGTTTGATTGGCCAGCAGGGTTTGTATCGCTGATGTTTTGGCGAATGAGGGCGTTGCCGATTGCATTGGCCACCGGTTGATGTCCCGCACCGGGGTGATGCTTCCGTCCGTGGTCGGCGCATTGGCCGCCACATTATGCCAAGTCCAGAAACGGTTCCCGTGTGCCTATCTGATCAGCGCACTCAGACAGTGTGTCTGGTAGCTTGCGGATTACCGGCATCATCGGGGACCGCGTCCCGGGTTGGGACCTCGGTGACCAGCGCCATCGGGCGCGGCCAAACCTCCTATGCTTTCGGGTTTGTCCTTGAAGGTGCTTCTCGGAGTTGAGCCTATGCGGCTGTGACTTCCGCGGCGT
>NZ_JAWLFS010000031.1:0-18386 GCF_041685465.1 Rhodosalinus sp.
GGCGCCCGCCCCGCCCCGCGCGCCCGCCGGCCGCGCGGTGGGCCGGGGGCGCGCGCCCCCTTCCCGCTTGCCCTCGCCGTCGATCCGTTGGATCACCGGCAGAGGCCCAGGAGGACCGGATGAGCGACCGCGACGATTCCCGCCCCTTCCCCGATCTGGCGGCCATGCCGGAGGTGCCGGCCGACACGCTCGGCCTCAACGCCGAGGAGATGCGTCGCCTCGGCCACAAGGTCGTGGACATGGTGGTGGACCGCGCCATGGCCCGCGGGCAGGAGCCCGCGATCCTGACGGGCGACGCGGCGGATCTGCGCGCGCGCCTCGGCGGGCCGCTGCCGGAGGCGCCGGGCGACCCGGACGCCGCGCTGGATCTCATGGCCGAGGTCGCCCTCGCGCATCAGCAGCACGGCGATCACCCGCGCTACTTCGCGCGCGTCCCCGGCCCCGCCGCCTTCGCCGCTGTTCTCGGCGAGTGGATGGGCACCGGCTTCAACACCATCTGCGCGAGCTGGGGTGGCGCCTCGGGCCCGGCGACGGTGGAACTCGTCGCGCTCGACTGGCTCTCCGGGATGCTGGGGATGCCCGGCGAGACCGAGGGCGTGCTGCTCTCGGGCGGCTCGATGGGCAATCTCACCGGCTTCGCCGTGGCGCGCGCGGAGATGGGGGCGGGCGTGGCCTATCTCACCGATCAGACGCATGCCTCGCTGCCGCGCAACCTCCGCGCGCTCGGCTTCGCCGAGGACGAGATCGCGCGGCTTCCCGCCGACGATCGCTGGCGCATGTCCGCCGAGGCGTTGCGCGCCGCCGTCGCGCGCGACCGGGCGGCCGGGCGGCGGCCGATGATGGTCGTGGCGACGGCCGGATCGACGAACACCGGCGCCGTCGATCCGCTGCCCGGGATCGCGGAGATCTGCGCGGCAGAGGGGCTCTGGCTGCACGTCGACGGCGCCTACGGGGGGCCGGCCGCGATCACGGAGGAGGGGCGCGCCGCGCTCGCCGGGCTCGAGCGCGCCGACAGCCTCGCCCTCGATCCGCACAAGTGGCTCTTTCAGCCCTACGACCTGGGCGTCTGCCTCGTCACCCGGCCGGGCGCGCTGGAGCGGGCGTTCTCGATCCACCCGGAATACCTGCGCGACGTGCGCGAGGGTGCGGGGGAGGTCAATTTCGGCGACCGCAGCCTCGAACTCTCGCGGCGCTCGCGCGCGCTCAAGCTCTGGATGTCGCTGCGCACCTATGGCGCCGGGCGTTTCCGCGACGCCGTGCGCGCGGGGCTGGAGCTCGCTGAGACCGCCGAGGCGATGCTGCGCGCCGCGCCGGAGACCTGGGAGGTGGTGACGCCGGCGCAACTCGGCATCGTCTGCTTCGCCGGCCGCGGCGCGGACGCGGCCGCCCACGAGGCCGCCGCGCGCACCCTCGCCGAGAGCGGCTACGCCTGCGTGACCACCACCTCCCTCGGCGGGCGGAGCGTGCTGCGGCTCTGCACGATCAACCCGCTGACGACCGAGGCCGACCTGCGCGGCACGCTCGATCGCCTCGCCGCGGCGCTCTGAGCCGGGCGCGGCGGGGGGCTCGGCCCCGGGGACTTCCGATCTTTGGCATGCGCGGGGGCGTGGCGCGGGGCGCGCGCCTGCGCTAGGTTTCGCGGGCATGACAGGCGGCGGGTTTGGATGCGACGCACACGGCGACACATCCTGACGGGACTGGGCGCGCTGGCGCTGGCCGGTTGCGGCGGGGACCTCATCGAGAGCGCGGCGCCCGCGATGCGGCCGGCGCGCAACCCGGCCTTCGACGCCTGGCTGGCAGAGTTCCGCGCCCGCGCGCCGGCGAACGGCATCGGCGAAGCGACGCTGGAGCGTGGCCTCCGCGACGCGGCCTTCCTGCCCGGCGTGATCGAGCGCGACCGCTCGCAGGCGGAGTTCACGCGCACGCTGGAGGATTACCTCGCCCTCGTCGCCACCGAGGCGCGCATCGCGGAGGGCCGGCGCCTGCGGCGGCGCCACGCCGATCTGCTGTCCGGGATCGAGGCGCGCCACGGCGTGCCGCCGGAGGTCGTCACCGCGATCTGGGGGGTGGAAAGCCGCTACGGCACGCGGATGGGCGACATCCCGGTGGTCGCCGCGACGGCGACGCTCGCCTTCGAGGGGCGGCGCGGCGCCTTCTTCGAGCGCCAGCTTCTCGCGGCGCTGCGCATCCTCGAGGCGCGCGAGACGACGGCGGACCGCCTCGTGGGAAGCTGGGCCGGCGCGATGGGGCACACGCAGTTCATCCCGACGAGTTACGCGGCCTACGCGGTGGATTTCACCGGCGACGGGCGGCGCGACGTCTGGGGCGCCGATCCGGCCGACGCGCTGGCCTCCGCCGCCGCCTACCTGGAGCGCATGGGCTGGCGGCGCGGGCAGCCCTGGGGGATGGAGGTGCAGGCGCCCGCCGGGCTCGATGGCGGGCGGAGGCGGCAGCGCCCGGTGGCCGACTGGCGCGCGGCAGGCGTGACGCGGGCGGGCGGCGGGGCGCTGCCCGACCGCGGGGCCGCGGCGCTGATCCGGCCCGAAGGCACGCGCGGGCCCGCGTTCCTCGCCTTCGCCAACTTCGAGGTCCTGGCACGCTACAACAACGCGGTGAACTACGTGATCGGCGTCGGCCACCTCGCCGACCGGATCGCGGGGGGCGGGCCGCTCGTCGGCGCCTTCCCGCCCGACACCTTCGGCCTGACGCTCGCGGACCGCAAGACGTTGCAACGCCGCCTCGCCGCGGCGGGCTTCGAGCCCGGGCCGGCGGACGGCGTGTTGGGCAGCGCCACGCGCGCGGCCATCGAAGGCTACCAGCGCGCCGAGGGGCTCGCGGTCACGGGCACCCCCTCGCCGGCGCTCCTCGCGCGGCTCGCGGGCTGAGCGGCCAAGCGGTTTCGAAACCGCTTGGCAGGCCGCGTGCAAGCGGCCTGCGAAGGGCCTTGCAAGGCCCTTCGCTCACGCTTCCCAGGTGACGCGCCCGTCCATCACGGTGAGGGCCGCGCGCGCGGTGTTCAGCCGCGCGGGCGCCATGGCGGCGAGGTCGTGGTCCATCACCGCGATGTCGGCGAGGTAGCCGGGCGCGAGCCGGCCCTTGCGGGTCTCGGCGAACTCCACCCAGGCGTTGTCGAGGGTGTAGGAGCGCAGCGTGTCCTCGAGGCGCTGCGTCTGGTCCACCCAGGGCGCCGGCATCTCGAGCGGACCCACGGCGGCGCGCACGCTGTCCATCACGTCGACCTGGATCACCGGCCAGTCGGTGGAGAAACAGACGCGCGCGCCCGTCTCGCGGATCGTCTGCCAGGCGAAGGCCATCGGGATCTGATCCGGGTGCAGCACCTGGTCGAGCCCGTGCTCGGGGAAGATGTGCCCGCGCGGCGCGTGGCCGGGCTGCATCGAGGCGACGACGCCGAGCGCGGCGAAGCGCGGCAGATCGTCGGGGGCGAGCACCTCGATATGCTCGACCCGGTGGCGCGAATCGCGCGGGCCGTTGACCGCCCGCGCGCGCGCGTAGCCGTCGAGCGTGCGGCGGATGGCGAGATCGCCGATCGCATGCGTTGCGATCTGCATCCCCATCGCGTCGATCCGGACGCAGGCCTCGTCGAAGTGATCAGGCGCGAAGACCGGGTCGCCGATGTGATCCGTCCCCGGATAGGGGCGCAGCATGAGCGCGGTCCGGCTCTCGATCACGCCGTCCATGAACATCTTCACGCGGTTCGTCCAGAGCCGGTCCCCGGCGAAGCGGCGGCGCATCTCGGCGGCTTCCTCGAGCCGGTCGAGGGGATCGCCGCTCTTGAGGTGGAAGGGCACCTCCGTCCGGCAGAGGAGCGCGCCCTCGGCGTCGAGCTCCTCCAGAAGCTCGCCGGTGTAGACATTGCCGTCCATGTTGTGCAGCCCGGTGATGCCGTGGCTCGCGCAGTGGCGCAGGCCCGCCGCGATGGCGTCACGGTCGCGCGCGCGGTCGATCGGGCCCGGCATCGGGTCGGGGTTCGCCCCGGTCACGAGCCCCTCCATGTCGCGCCCGCCGTAGCGGGTGTGGCGCAGCACGGGCTTGTAGGCGCCCGGCTCGCGCAGCTCGCCCGCGGCGGTGCCGTCGGGCGCCATGACGATCTCGGCGCCGGCCTCCGTGTCGCCGCCGTGCAGGATGCCGGCGAGCTCCAGCGCCCGGGTGTTGGCCCAGACCGTGTGATGGTCGGCGGCGAACATGGCGAAGGGGCGGTCGGGCAGCACCCGGTCGAGGTCGTGGCGCGTGGTGGCGCGGCCCTCGGCCATGATGTCGTAGTCGGCCTGCACCGCGAAGACGACCCGGTCGTCGGGACAGCGCAGCGCCTCGGCGCGCACGAGCTCGGTCAGCCGGTCGAGGCCCGTGACGCCGTAGAGGTTCAGGTAGTCGAGCTCCACCGAGCCGCCGAAGAGGTGCACGTGGCTGTCGATGAAGCCCGGCAGCACGGTCGAGCCCTGCGCGTCGAAGACGCGGGTGCCCGGCCCGGCGAGGCCGCGGATCTCGGCGGTCGATCCCACCGCCGCGATGCGACCGCCCGCGACGGCGAGCGCCTCGGCCGTCGGGTTGGCCGCGTCGAAGGTCAGCAGCCGGCCGTTCAGGATGACCAGATCGGGGGTCTCGGACATGCGCGCTCCTTCCTCGGATGGCGGACGCGGGGGCGCCGCGCAGGGCGCCCCCGCCCCCGGATCATTTCAGCACGTCGGTCCAGATCGCGCGGTAGATCTGCTGCGCCTCGGGCGGGCAGATGCGCGAATCGACGCCCGCGTCGGCAAGGTCCTCGGGCACGACGACCTCGGGCGCGGTGGCCATGACCTCGTCCATGTACTCTTCCGATCCGGCGATGCCGTTGGCGTAGCGCGCGAAGTTCGAGAGCATCGCGGCGTTCTCAGGCTCCATGACGAAGTTCATGAAGGTCTCCGCCTCCTCGACGTTCCGCGCGTCGGAGAGGATCGCGAGGTTGTCGGACCAGACCGGGAACCCGGTCTCGGGATAGCCGAAGGCGATGTCCTCGTTCTGAAGCCGCGCGCGCAGCGCCGCGCCGTTCCAGGTGATGCTCGCCGCGATGTCCTCGGCGGCGAGGCGTTCGACGGTGCTGTAGTCGATCGAGAGCCAGTGCGGCTTGGCCTCCATCAGCAGGTCGCGCACCTCGCTCAGCGTCTCGCGATCTTCCGTGCACTGCTCGCCGCCGACGTAGTAGATGGCGATGGACATGACATCCATCATCTCGGGGATGACGTTGATCTTGCCCTGGAGTTCCTCCGGCGGGTCGAGGTAGATCGCGGCCGTGTTGATATCGCCGTCATAGTCCGAGGTGTTCACGGCCATGCCCACCGTGCCCCATTGCCACGGCACCGTGTAGCGCCGGCCGGGATCGAAGTCCGGGTCGCGCCAGCGGTCGGCCATGTGCTCGAAGTTCTCCATCCGGTCGGGCCGGGCTTCCATCAGCAGCCCCTCCTCGATGTAGATCGGCACGTAGGTGCCGGAGGGCACGACGATGTCGAAGCCGTGGCCCCCGGCCTGGATCTTGGCGAGCGCGGTGTCGTTGCTGTCGTAGTCGGTGATCGAGACCTCGATCCCGGTCTCCTCCTCGAATTTCTCGATCATCTCGGGGCTGGTGTAGTTGCCCCAGTTGTAGATGTTGAGTTCCTGCGCGAACGCAGGGCCGGCCGTGGCCAGCACGGCCACCGTGGTCAGAAGTCGTTGCATCGTCTCATACCTCCTTGGTCATGTCCTGCTTCGGCTGAGGAAGAAGAACGCCATCACCAGCACGACCGAAACGGCGAGCAGCGCGGTCGAGATCGCGTTGATCTCGGGCGTGACCGCCCGGCGGAGCTGCCCCAGCATGTAGGTGGGCAGGGTATCCTGCCCGGCGGACTTCACGAACTCCGTGATCACAACGTCGTCGAGCGAGATCACGAAGGCCAGCATGGCACCGGCGAGGATGCCGGGCCAGAGCTGCGGCAGCGTCACCCTGCGGAAGGCCTGCCAGGGCGTCGCGTAGAGATCGGCCGCCGCCTGTTCGAGGGTCAGGTCCATCCCCTGCAGCCGCGCGCGCACCGGCAGATAGGCGAAGGGAATGCAGAAGGCCGTGTGCGCGATGATAAGATACCAGAGCCCGGTGTAGCCTGTCGCCACCTTGATCATGGAAAAGAAGATCAGGAGCGCGACGGCCGTGACCACCTCGGGCACCATCAGCGGCTGGTTGACGAGCGCGAAGGCGAGGGTCTGGCCCCGCCACGGCCGCGTCCGCGTGGTGGCGAGCGCCGCGCCCACCGCCGCGGAGGTGGCGATCAGCGAGGCGGCGGAGGCGATCACCACCGAGCGGATCGTCGCGGCCTGCACCTGCTCGTTCTCCAGTGCCGAGCGATACCAGCGCAGCGACAGCCCCTGCCACTCCGAGACCGAGACGCTCTCGTTGAAGGAGAAGATCACCAGCAGGACGATCGGCGCATAGAGCAGCACGAAGCACAGGATCGCGACCGTGGTGAACCCCGGCAGCCGCGTGACGTCGAAGCCGCGCCCCCTAGCCATGCTGCCCGCCCTCCTCGCGGCCGACGGCGCGCACGTAGACCATGAGCGCCACCATCACGATCACCAGAAGCGCCAGCGCCAGCGCCGCGCCGAGCGGCCAGTTGCGCCCCTGCCCGAACTGAAGCTCGATGAAGTTGCCGAGCATCATCTGCTTGCCCCCGCCCAGCACCCGCGGCGTCACATAGGCGCCGAGGCAGGGCACGAAGACGAGGATCGAGCCCGCCACCACGCCCGGCTTCGAGATCGGAAGGATGATGCGGCGCAGAACCTGCCAGCGCCCGGCGTAGAGGTCGTAGCCCGCCTCGACGAGGCGGAAGTCGAAGCGTTCGAGCGAGGCGTAGACCGGAAGGATCATCAGCGGCAGATAGACGTAGGCCATGCCGACAAGGAGCGCGAACTCGGTGAACATCATCTGGATGGGCGAATCGATCAGCCCCGCCCAGATCAGGAAGCTGTTCACCGTGCCCTCGTTCCGGATCAGCTCCATGATCGCGAAGGTCCGGATCAGGAGGTTGGTCCAGAACGGGATGATGATGAGCAGCATCCAGAAATCGCGCGTCTCCCGCCGGCGCGTCGCGATGAAATAGGCGGTCGGGAAGCCGATCAGCAGGCAGAGCGCCGTCGTCATCAGCGACAGCTTGATCGAACGCCAGAAGATCGAGAGATGCGCGTCGGCGAGCTCGATTTCCCCCGTGAAGAAATCGCGCTCGGCGAAGACGTTGAACCACGCCTTGAGCGAGAATTCCCAGACCACGCCGCCGTAGTCGCCCGGCGTCAGGAAGGAATAGGCCAGCACGATCAGCAGCGGCCCGGAGGCCGCGAAGATCAGGATCGCCATCGCCGGCGCAAGGAGAAGGGCACGCGTGCGCCGCTCCTCGCGTCTGCGCGCGGCGGCGAGATCGCGGGGCGGCGCCGGGGGAACGGAGGCGGTCTCGGCCATGGCTCAGTCCCTCAGCACCTGGCCGACACCGGCGCCGAAGCGCACGGCGACACGATCGCCCGGCGCGCGCGTCTCGGTGCGCTCGGGCTGGTTCTGGCGACGCACGACGAAGCGTCCGCCCGCGTCGAGGGCGATGTGGAAATGCGTGTCCGTCCCGAAATAGACGACGTCATCGAGCCGCCCCGGCAGGAGCCCCTCGCCCTCCGGTGCCAGATCGGCATGCTCGGGGCGCACGGCGACCGTCACGGGCCCCGCCTGCGCGCCGCCCGCGGCCGCGCGCGCGGCCACTTCCGCGCCGGAGGCGAGGCGAATCTCCGCCTCTTCGCCCGCGACGCGCAGCAGCTCCGCCTCCAGAAAATTGGTGTCCCCGATGAAATCGGCCACGAAGCGCTCGGCGGGATGGTCGTAGATGTCGCGCGGGCTGCCGATCTGGCGGATCGCGCCTCCGTTCATCACCGCGATCCGGTCCGACATCGTCAGCGCCTCCTCCTGATCGTGGGTGACGAAGACGAAGGTGATCCCCGTCTCGGACTGCAGCCGCTTGAGCTCGAGCTGCATGTCCTTCCTGAGCTTGAAGTCGAGCGCCGAGAGCGGCTCGTCCAGCAGCAGAACCCGCGGCCGCGGCGCCAGCGCCCGCGCGAGCGCCACGCGCTGCTGCTGCCCGCCGGAAATCTCGCTCGTGCGCCGGTCGGCGAGCTCGGACATGCGCACGAGCTCCAGCATGTCGCTTACCGTGCGGCGCACCTCGCTCTTCGGCTTGCCCTGCATCTCGAGGCCGAAGCCGATGTTCTCGGCCACCGTCATGTGCGGAAAGAGCGCGTAGGACTGGAACACCGTGTTCACCGGGCGCTCGTACGGCGCGAGCCGCAGCAGATCCTGCCCTTCGAGCGTGACAGCCCCCTCGGTCGGGTCGACGAAGCCCGCCATGACCCGCAGGAGCGTGGTCTTGCCGCAGCCCGAGGGGCCGAGCAGGGTGAAGAACTCGTTCTGCCGGATCGTCACGCTGACCGTGTCGAGCGCCCTGAAAGCAGCGTTCCCCGATCCGAAGACCTTGGTCACGCGGTCGATCTCGATCATGCGTTCGGGCCTCCCGGTCCTGCCCCCGGGCCTCTGCGTGCCCTGGCCGACACACAAGCACCCCGCGCGCCCCGCTTCAAGCCGCGATCACTCGGCCGGCCCGGGGCACCAGCCCGGATTCCGGCCCGGCGACCCGCCGAACCGCGTCGCTGCGCGATCGGGAGGCATTTGCGAAAGGCTCCCTCGCGGCGCCCCGGCCGGCGGCCCCGGATCCGCAGACCCACACACCCGGCCCGGCGCGGGTGCACCCCCTGCGATCGCGTGTGCCGCAGCGCCCGTCATCTTGATCTCGGCCCCACTCCGCAGGGCGGGCAGGGCTCAGGGCGCCCCGCCCCCTCCCGCACCGTCAGAGCGGCCAGATCAGCGGGATCATGAACGCCGAGATCGCCCCGATGCTCAGGTTGAGGGGGATGCCGACCTTCATGAAATCCGTGAAGCGGTAGCCGCCCGGTCCGTAGACGAGCGTGTTCGTCTGATAGCCGATCGGCGTCGCGAAGGCCGCCGAGGCGGCGATCATCACCGCCACGACGAGCGGGCGCGGATCGATGCCCATCGCCTGCGCGAGACCGATGGCGATCGGCGTGACCACGACCGCCACGGCGTTGTTCGAGATGAGCTCGGTCAGCACCGAGGTCAGCAGGTAGACCGCCCAGACGACGACCGGCGCGGGAAGCCCCGAAAGGAACGGCGCAGCGCCCCCCACGATCAGGTCCACCGCACCCGAGCTTTCAAGCGCAGCGCCGACCGCGAGCATCGAGAAGATCAGCGCGAGCAACCGCCCCTCGATGAAGGAAAAGGCCTCTTCCGCGTCGATGCAGCGCCCGAGCAGCACCACCGCCACCGCCACGACGGCAAGAAGCAGGATCGGCGCGACGCCCAGCGCCGCCAGCCCGACGACGCCCAGCAGGGCGCCGAGCGCGACGGGCGCGTGGCCGCGCCGGAAGGCGCGCGCAGAGGGCTGCGAGACGTCCACCAGCCCCATCTCCTGCGCGAGGCGCTTGATGTCCTCCGGCGCCCCCTCGAGGAGCAGCGTGTCGCCCACGCGCACCACGAGATCGTCGATCTTGCGCCCGATGTTCTGGTTCCGCCGGTGCACGGCGAGGGGATAGACCCCGTAACGCCGCCGCAGGCGCAGATCGCCGAGGCGCCGGCCCACCATGCGCGCGCCCGGCGTGATCAGCACCTCGACGGTCGTCGTCTCCTTGGCCGAGATCTGATCGACGCGCTTGAGCGACTTGTTGCGCTGCAGGCTCAGGAGTTCGGTCATCTGCGTGCGCAGAACCACGCGGTCGCCCACCTGCAGCGTCACCCCCTCAAGGTCGCGCCGCAGCGATTCGTCGTTGCGGACCACGTCGACGAGCCGCACGCCCTCGCGCTTGAAGAGCTGCACGTCGAGCACCTCGCGCCCGATCAGGTTCGACTCGGGCGGGATCACCGCCTCGGTGAAGAACTTCATGCGCGACCGGTCCGAGAGCAGGCCCGCCATGCTGTCGCGGTCGGGCAGCAGCCGGACCGCCACGACCCGCAGATAGAGGATGCCCCAGGCCACGAGCACGAGGGCGAGCGGCGTGACCTCGAAGATGGTAAAGGGCGCGAGGCCGTGCGTGCGCGCCACCCCGTCCACGAGCAGGTTCGTAGAGGTCCCGATCAGGGTCAGCGTGCCCCCCATGATCGCCGCGTAGGACAACGGAATCAGCACCTTGGAGGCCGACACGCCGAGGCTGCGGGCGAGCTGCACGAAGACGGGGATCATCACCACCACGACCGGCGTGTTGTTCATCACCGCCGAGCCGAGCACCACGAAACTCATCAGCAGCACGATGGCGAGCCGCGGGCTGGTCCGTGCCTTGCGGTCGGCGAGCGTTGTGAAGGCGTCGAGCGCACCGGTGCGCACCAGGGCGCCCACGATCAGGAACATCGCCGCGATGGTCCAGGGCGCCGGGTTCGATAGCACCTCGAGCGCCACGTCGTAGGGCAAAACGCCGGTGACGAGCAGCACCGCGACGCCACCGATGGCGACGACCTCGGTCGGGTAGACCTCGCGCACGAAGAGCGCGAACATGGCCACCAGCACGGCGAGCGCCACGACCGCCTCGCCCGTCTGGCCGAGTTCGATGAATTCCGCCAAGCTCGCTCCCGCCGATCAGCGCCGCGGGGCAGTATCCGGCACTGGCGCGATGCGCGCAAGCATCGCCCGCGGCCGGGGCTGCACCAGGAAGAGCCCGGCGAGCATCAGCGCGAGCGCCGCCCAGATCCAGCCGGAATAGACCTCGCCCAGCAGGAGCTTCGCCCAGAGCACGCCCCAGAGCGTCACCAGATAGGCGACCTGCGCCGCGAAGACCGACCCCGCGCGCCCGACGAGCCAGACATAGCTCACGTAGACGACCGCATGGACCAGCGCGATCCCCACCACAGCCAGGTCGCGCAGCGCCCAGGGCGGACGCGGGTCGATCCACTGCCCGCTGCCCAGCGCGAGCGGCAGCGCGAGGACCGCGCCCACCACGCAGGCGCCGAGCAGCGTCTGGATCGCGTCCAGACCCTCGGTGCCGTTCCTCGCGACGAAGTTGCCCTCGACCGCGTAGAAGAAGGGCGCGACGAGGGCCAGCGGCACCCAGAGGATCATCGCCGGGTCCGGCAGGCTCGCGCGGGGCGCGACGATCAGAACGACGCCCGCGAGCCCGGCGAGCAGCCCCGCGAAGCGCAGCCCCGAGAACCGGTCGATCCCGAGGGCGAGCGCGATCGGGAAGGCGAACATCGGCACGAGCGAGATCAGGATCGAGATCACGCCCGAGGGCAGATGCCCCGCCGCCTGATAGCTTGCCGAGTTGGGCAGGACGGTGCCGATCACCGCGATGATCGCGTAGAGTCGCAGGTGGCGCGGCCCGCGCGGCAGCCCCTTGCCGCGTGCCGCGTTGACCGCGCCGAGCGCGATGGCGCCCAGCAGGAGCTGCCAGAAGACGATGCCGAAGTGTCCGTGCCCGCCGGTCACGGCGATCTTCGCCATCGGTTGCGTCAGACCCCAGCCCGCACCGAGCGCCACGAGGACGAGGACCAGCCCCCAGCGCTCGGACTGGCTCACGGCGCGGTCTCTTCCAGCCGTCCACCGAGGCGGACGGGCGCGATCCGCGTCGCGGCGCCCGAGCGGTCGTCGGTCTCGACGTAGACGCCCGAGAGCGTCGCTTCCCCGCCGGCGGGCGTGAAGCGCCCCTTGGGCATGCCGGTGACGAAGCGGCGCATCGGCTCGTCCTTCTCCATCCCGATGACGGAGTTGTAATCCCCGCACATGCCGGCGTCGGACTGCATCGCGGTGCCGCCGGGCAGGATCTGCGCGTCGGCCGTGGGCACATGCGTGTGCGTGCCGACGACGAGGCTCGCCCGGCCGTCGCAGAAATGGCCCATGCCCATCTTCTCGGAGGTGGCCTCGCAGTGCATGTCGACGAGGCTCGCCTGCACCATGCCGCCGCGGGGATGGGCGCGCAGCACGCGGTCGATCTCGGAGAAGGGATCGTCGTAGGGGCGGTTCATGAAGACGCGGCCGAGCGCCTGTGCGACGAGCACCTTGCGCCCCTGCGTCGCCTCGAAGACGCCATGCCCGCGGCCCGGCGCGCCGCGGGCGTAGTTGAGCGGGCGCAGGATGCGCGGCTCGTTCTCGATGAAGCTCAGCATGTCCTTCTGATCGAAGGCATGATCGCCGAGCGTCAGCACGTCCGCCCCCGCCTCCAGCAGGAGCCTGGCGTGATCGCCGGTGAGCCCCATGCCGTGGCTCGCGTTCTCGCCATTGACCACCACGAAGTCGAGCCGCCACTCCGCCCGGAGTTTCGGCAGACGCTCAACCACTGCCGCCCGGCCGGAGCGGCCGACGACATCGCCCAGAAACAGCATTTTCATGGGAGTGGGCGTAGGGCGCTGCCCCAGCGTCGGCAAGGGAAAAGCGGCGCCCGGGGCGTTCGACGCCCCGCCGGCCGCCGCGCGGGGCCGGCCCCGGGCGTGCGGCCCTCGCGTGCCGAGCGGATGGCTGCGGCGGCGCGGTCAGCGGTGCGGGCGGCGCCCCGCGCCCCGTGTGGCGCGCCTGCATCGGGTGCACCTGCGAGGCGGTGACCGCCGGCCATGCGCTCCTTCGGCGGTGGTGACCGGCCATGCGCCCGATCGGTGGACGCATCGTCACACCGGCCTTGCCTCAGCCCTGGGCGAGCAGGTGATCCATCGTCACCGAGGGTTGCGCGCAGCCCGCTTCGCCCACGATTCGGGCGGGCACGCCGGCCACCGTCTTCTTCGGCGGGATGTCCTCCAGCACGACGGAGCCCGCGGCGATCCGGCAGCAGTCGCCCACCGAGATGTTGCCGAGCACCTTCGCCCCCGCGCCGATCAGCACGCCTGAGCCGATCTTGGGGTGGCGGTCGCTCTCCTCCTTGCCGGTGCCGCCGAGCGTGACCGAATGCAGCATCGAGACGTTGTCGCCCACCACCGCCGTCTCGCCGATGACGATGGAATGCGCGTGGTCGATCATGATCCCCTGCCCGACGCGCGCGGCCGGGTGGATGTCCACGCCGAACGACTCCGAGACCCGGGTCTGCACGAAATAGGCGAGGTCGTGACGCCCCTCCCGCCAGAGCCAGTGCCCGAGCCGGTAGGACTGCAGCGCCTGGAAGCCCTTGAAGAAGAGAAGCGGCTGCAGGAAGCGGTGGCAGGCCGGGTCGCGGTCGTAGACCGCGGCGATGTCGGCGCGCGCGGCCTGCACGAGGTCCGGATCGGCGGCGTAGGCCTCGTCCGCGATCTCGCGCAGGATCTGCTCGGACATCTCGCCGGAGGCGAGCTTCATCGAGATGCGGAAGGCGAGCGCCCGCGCCAGCGTGGCATGGTGCAGCACGCTGGAATGGATGAGCCCGCCGAGCAGAGGCTCGTCGAGGATCGCCTGTTCGGCCTCGGCCCGGATGCGGTTCCAGACGGGATCGACTTGGGCCAGTCTCGCGCGGCTCTCGGGCATGGCGTCCTCCCGCCGGGTGGTGTTTGTGCTGTCAGTATGCGGCATCTAGTCTCCGAGCGGAACGACGGAAAGAGGGCACGATGGACGTGACCGACACGGCGGCCGTGCGCGCCCGGCTCGAAGCCGCGCTCGCCGAGCTCGACGCGGGCGATGCGCGCGGCCAGAGCGGACAGGAGACAGTGGCGCTCGACCAGCAGGCGATGGGCCGGCTCTCGCGGCAGGACGCGCTCCTGTCGCAGTCCATGGCGCGCGCGACGCAGGCGCGCCGCGATGCCGAACGCCGCCGCCTGACCGCTGCGCTCGCCCGGCTGGAGGAAGGCGACTACGGCTATTGCGAGGACTGCGGCGAACCCATCGCACCCAGACGGCTCGACCTCGACCCGGCGGCGACGCGCTGCGTCAGCTGCGCGGCGGGGTAAAGGGCGGGCTCAGCGCCGCCGTCGCGCATGCCGCGCCGGATCGCGCCGCCACGCGGCAAGCGCGGTCAGCACGGCGATGATCCCTTCGGCGAACTCCGGGTCCGACGGCGGCGGCTCGGGCGGCAGGCGCCTGCGCCGCGCCAGCGCCATGAGCCCGCCGTTGCCCAGGCGCGGGTGCGCGCGGCCCGTGCGCTTCATGTAGCGGTGCGCGGCATGGGCCGCCTCGATCATCGCGCGCGCCCGGCGCGCGCGGTCCCCCGGCGGCGCGGCGAGCAGCGCCCGCGCGGCCGCCGTCACGTCGCCCCAGTGCACCGGCCGCATCAGCCGGGCACCGCGACGCGCGCGAAGGGGCCGGGACCGTAGCGGGCCGAGACCTGCGCCACCTCGATCGCGCGCGGCCCGGCGCCCGCGTCGGCGGCCTGCGCGGCGGCCGGGTAGACCCAGTCGGGCGCGCTCACCTGCACCTCGCGCAGCACGGCGCCGCCCGCCGTCACCCGCACGAGGTAGAGCTCCGCCTCCTCGCCGAGGGGCACCTCCGGCGCGGCCCAGGCGTCGCCGTCGATCCGCGTGCGCCGGACCCAGCGCGCGCGCAGATCGCCGCCCGCCGCCTCGAGCCGCAGATGCGCGGGCCGGTAGGGCCGCAACCCCTCGCCGGCGAAGGCGAGGACGTGGTGCGTATAGCTCGGGTCGTCGTAGCCGCGCCCCGCCGGCCCGATGCGCCAGTGCCGCGCCACGTCGCGGAACGCGGGCGAAAGGTCGATCTGCCGCGGCACGCCGTCGAGCGCGACGATCCAGCTTCCCTCGGGCCAGACCTCGGGCATGATCCCGTCGCTTCCCGCCTGCCCGCGCAGCCGGTGCGACAGGAGCCATGTGTCGGGCGCGATCATCTCGGCGTCGCGCGCCTGCAGGATCTCCCAGCCCGAGGGGCTGCCGTCGCCGACGGCGAAGGCGTTCAGCCCCGCAACGAGCCCCGCGTCGTCCGTCGCGGCGAGCGTGCCCGAGAGCATCCGCACGCGCAGCGCGGGGCCACGGTCGATCCGGCCGGCCGGCGCGGCGGCGAGCGGCCCCTCGGTCACGCCGATCGCCGCCGGCGCCGCGAGCACCTCGGCAAGCGCATAACCGGCATCCTCCGCCGCCTCGTAAAGCGCGACCGGTCCCGGCCAGGGCGCGGCGGTGGCCGCGACATGCGGCGCATGGGGCACCTCGTCGCCGCGCAGGAGCGGCAGGTCGAGGAAAAGCGCCGTGACCGGCACCGCCGGCACGAAGGGGGCGAGGCGCGGCGGCCGCTCGGCGACCGTGGCGGGGCGATAGACCGAGGGCTCCATCCGCACCGCCTCGGCCAGCCGCGTCTCGCCCTGCTCCACCCGGTCGATGCGGAAGCGCGCGCCCCCGGGGCCGAGGCGGATCACGTCACCCGCCCCGAGCGCCCAGGCCGAGGGCGGCAGCGCGAGGCGCATCCCGTCGCGGGCCACGCGCGCCTCGGCGAGCCAGCGTTCGGCCACCAGCCGCCCCTCGCCACGGGTCAGGGCGAGGGGCAGCGCCGCCTCGGCGACCTGCCGGCTCGGCTCGCCGGGCAGGATCGCCTCCTCCGCGCCCGCCTCGAAATCGCCGTCGGCCACGGTGAAGCGCACCCGCACGCGCCCCGACTGTTCGGCCTCCGCCGCACGCGTCGTCTCGACGATGCCCTCCAGCCGCTCGCTCTCGGCGAGGGCTTCGGGCGCGAGGACCGCCGCCCGCTCCGTCTCGCGCGGCAGGAAACGGAGCGCGCCGTCGCGCTCCACCGCGTCGAAACCGAAGGCGAGCATCAGCGGCTGCAGCGCGGCGCGGGCCGTGCCGCCCTCGAGCTCGAGATAGCCGCGCACATGGCCGTAGAGCCGGCCGGTGTCGCAGGTGGCAAGCCCCGCGGCGTCGCAGATCTCGCCCACCACGGACGACAGGCTCCGCCCCGAGGCACGGCCGTTCACCCAGTGCCCGCGCGCGTAGTTGTCGCCGTCGGCCCAGACCTCGCGCGTGGCCGGGAACCACGGGAAGGGCCGCGCGTCCCAGGCCCAGAGGAAGGCGCGGTCCATGTCCACCATGCGCCCGCCGTAGACCTCCGAGACCGGGTTGTGCGCCGGGTCGGTCCAGTAGGCGGTGAGCGCGCGGATGTACTGCGCCTGGATCGTCTCGTCGCGCCGCCCGTCCGAGAAATACGGGAACGCCGATTCCGACGACTTCGGGTCGAGGAACTTGTTGGGCTGGTTCGTGCCCTTGTCCACCGCCGGGCAGCCGATCTCGGTGAACCAGACGGGCTTGGAGCAGGGCTCCCAGGGCGTCGGCTCGGTCTGCCGCACCCCGCCGATGCGCTCGTGGTGGGCATTCTCCCACCAGCCGCGGATGTCCTTGACGCGCCAGACCCAGGGCTCGCCGTGCGCACCGTCGGTGATCGGCGTGCGGATCTGTGCCGCGCGCGCCTCGTCGGAATGGTAATACCAGTCGTAGCCCTCGCCGCCCGCGACGTTCGCCATCAGGTAGTCAAGGTCGTGGATCGCGCCCCACCCCGCGTCGAGATGATCGGCCCCGTCGCGCCAGTCCGAGAGCGGCATGTAGTTGTCGATTCCCACGAAATCGATCGCGTCGTCGGCCCAGAGCGGATCGAGGTGGAAGTAGCGGTCGCCGGGCGCGTCGGGCGGCTGGTAGCCCCAGTACTCCGACCAGTCGGCGGCGTAGCCGAGCTTCACCTCCGGGCCCAGAAGCGCGCGCACCTCCCCCGCGAGCGCGCGCAGCGCCGCGACCGCCGGAAAGCCCTGCGCGCCCCGGATCTGCGTGAGCCCGCGCATCTCCGTCCCGATGCAGAAGGCCTCCACGCCCCCCGCCGCGGCGCAGAGGGCGGCGTAGTGCAGGATGAAGCGGCGAAAGCTCCACTCCTCGGGGCCGTGGTAGCTCACCGCGCCGTCGCCCACGGTGAAATCCGACGCGGCGGCGGTGCCGAAGAAGGCCGCCACCTCGGCGTCGGCCTGCGCCGTGCCGTCGGGCGTGCCGTCCCGCCCCGGCGCGACCGAGGCGGTGATCCGCCCGCGCCACGGCAGCACGGGCTGCCCCTCGGCCCCGGTCCAGGGGTCGGGGCGCGCGTTGCCCTCGGTCTGCGTCATCAGGATGAAGGGGTAGAACATCACCGCCTGCCCGCTTTCGCGGAGCGCGCGGATCGCCTGCACCACCGAGGCATCGGCGGGCGTCCCGCCATAGAGCGCGCGATCCTCCGTCATCGGCACGCGCCCCGCCTGCCCGCGTGCGAGGCCCGAGACGGTCCACGCCATCTCCCGGCCGTCGGCCTCGGTCTGCTCCACGAGCGGGCGCAGCGTGCAGTCGCCGCAGCGCAGATCGTCGCCGAACCAGCTCACCACGAGCGAGACCGCCCCGCACGCGGGCAGCTCGCGGCCCAGCGCGTCGAGCGAGGCGGGCAGGTCGGCCACCCCGAGCGGCGTGTTGACGTTGGCCATGCGCCAGCGGCCCTGATCGACCGGGAGCGCCACCGGCTCGGTCGCAAGCGCATACTCCCCCGTGCCGGGGATCAGCGCGACGCCGCGCACCGAGCGCGCGACATCCGTCTCCGCGCCGGGGCGGTCGGGCTGCTCGTGGCGGATCACCTCGAAGCTGAACTGCGGAACGCGGTTGCCGAAGCGGCCAAGGTCGAGCTCTTCGAGCACGACATAGGCGGTGCCGCGGTAGGCCGGCGCCTGCCCCGCGCCCTCGACCGCCTCGATCAGCGGATCGGGCATCTGGTCGCGCCCGCCCGCGTGCACGCGCATCTCCATGTCGTCGGGCGCGATCTCGGCCCCGTCGGCCCAGACGCGGCCGACGCCCGCGATTTCGCCCTCGCAGAGTGCGACGGCGAGGCTCACGCGGTAGGAATGGTGCCGGACCTCCGGGCGGCGCGGCGCCCCCTTGCCGCCGCCGCCCTCGGTGGTGACGACCTCGGTGAAGCGGCTCGCCCAGATGACGTGGCCGCCCACGCGCATCCGGCCGAAGACGCGCGGGATCGGCGCGCCCTCGCCCGCGCCGGTGAGGCGGATGCGCTCCAGCCGACCGGTTTCCACCGCCTCTGAGCCCTCGCCGAGAAGCCGCTGGTCAATCGCGCGCCCGAGGCTCGCGCCGACGAAACGCCCAGCGGCCGTCGCCGAGAGGCCGAGCACCGTGCCGCCGAGCGAACTGCCCAGCGCGGCGCCCGCCGCGGATAGAAGGATCGTCGCCATCGCTCGCTCCCGTCAGCCGTCCCGCGCCGGCAAGGCGCTTCGAAGCGCCTTGCCAAGCGCCTTCCAAGGCGCTTGGCCGCCCCCGCCCGCGCGCTTCACGTCGGCCCCTGCGGAAAGCGGAACCGCGCCACGATGCGCCGCGTCCAGGCCGGGCCGAGGGGGCTTTCGACGACGCCCTGTCCCGAATAGGCGTGAATCAC
>NZ_JAWLFS010000032.1:0-18214 GCF_041685465.1 Rhodosalinus sp.
GGCGGCGCAGCCGCCGAGGGGGGCAGCGCCCCCCTTGTCGCACGCAGTGCCAGAGAGTGTCCCGCCGGAGGCGCGCCATGCTGGATCCCGCCGGAGGCGCGTCATGATGGATCCCGCCGGAGGCGCGTCATGATGGATCCCGCCGGAGGCGCGCCATGCGGCCTCGCCGACGCCGCCTCCGCCAGGTCCCCGCCGCGCCGCGGCGCTCAGGGGAAGCGGTTGTCGCGCGGGAAGCCGCGGGGGGCCATGCGGCCCGCCGTGGCGCGGGCGGCGCGCCACTCGGTGAGGTCCGTCTCCGTGCGCGTCCGCCCCGCCGGGTCCTTCCAGGCGAGGCCCTCCGAACTCTCGAACGTCGTCGCGTCGGCGAGGCCGCCGTCCTTGTATTTCTGCAGCCGCACGCCCTTGCCGCGCGCCATTTCGGGGAGCTCCTCCACCGGAAAGACCAGCATCTTCCGGTTCTCGCCCACCACGGCGACCATGTCGCCGGCCACGCGTTTGACCACCCGTGTCACCGCCGGCGCGCGCAGGTTCAGCACCTGCTTGCCCGCGCGGGTCTGCGCCACGACCTCCGCCTCGGGCGCGACGAAGCCGTCGCCCTTCGAGGAGGCCACCAGCAGCTTCGCGCCGGGGCGGTGGATCAGCAGCGTCACGATCTCCGCCTCGTTGGGCAGATCCACCGAGAGGCGCACGGGCTCGCCCATGCCGCGCCCGCCGGGCAGGCTCGAGACCGAGAGGGTGTAGGCCCGCCCGTTCGAGCCGAAGAGGATCAGCCGGTCCGTCGTCTCCGCGTGGAAGAGGAAACGCGGCCCGTCGCCGTCCTTGTACTTGAGCTCCTTGTCGAGCGGCACATGCCCCGAAAGCGCGCGGATCCAGCCCATCTGCGAGCAGACGACCGTGACCGGCTCGCGCTCGATCATGGCCTCGATCGGCACCTCCTCGACGTGGCCCGCCGCGGCGAAGCCCGTGCGCCGCGCGCCGCCCGC
The DNA here is from genome assembly GCF_041685465.1 of Rhodosalinus sp. Taxonomy (NCBI): domain Bacteria; kingdom Pseudomonadati; phylum Pseudomonadota; class Alphaproteobacteria; order Rhodobacterales; family Paracoccaceae; genus Rhodosalinus; species Rhodosalinus sp. Next base: position 984 of record NZ_JAWLFS010000032.1, read on the forward strand.
GGCCTTGGCGCCGAAATTCGCCTTCACCTCGCGCAGCTCCTCGGCGATGCGCGCCCATTGCCGGTCCGCGTCGGCGAGCAGCGCCTCGAGCCCGGCGCGCTCCTCGCGCAGGCGGTCGCGCTCGGCTGTGAGCTCCATCTCCTCGAGCCGGCGCAGGCTCCTGAGGCGCATGTTGAGGATCGCCTCGGCCTGCACGTCCGAGAGCCGGCCGGGCGCGTAGCGCTTCGGTACCTCCTCGCCGCCCGGCGCGGGGGCCTCCGCGTCGGGCAGGGCCTCCAGCGCCGCGCGGTCCACGCCCGCGAGCGGCGAGGCGTAGTCCGCCTCGGAGGTCGCGCGCGGGATCGTCGCCTGATGCGCCTCCGACCAGTCCTCGTACATCAGCGCGGCCTTCGGCGCCTCGTCGTAGCGGATGATGTCGATCACCCGGTCGAGGTTGAGGAAGGCCAAGAGGAAGCCCTCGAGCACCTCCAGCCGGTGCGCGATCCGGCCGAGGCGGTGGCGCGCGCGGCGCTGCAGCACGTCGCGGCGGTGGTCGAGGAAGGCGCGCAGGAGCGCGCGGAGCGAGCAGACCCCGGGCGTCACCCCGTCGATCAGCACGTTCATGTTGAGCGGCACCCGCACCTCCAGGTCGGAGTTGCGGAAGAGCGCCGCCATCAGCACCTCCGGGTCCACGTTGCGCGAGCGCGGCTCGAGCACGATGCGCACGTCGCCCGCGCTCTCGTCGCGCACGTCCGCGAGCGGGGGCACCTTGCGCGTCTGGATGAGCTCCGCGATCTTCTCGATCAGGCGCGATTTCTGCACCTGGTAGGGGATCTCGGTGACGACGACCTGCCATTGCCCGCGGCCGAGATCCTCGCGCTCCCAGCGCGCGCGCAGGCGGAAGGCGCCGCGCCCGGTGCGGTAGGCCTCCGCCACGTTCTCGCGCGGCTCGACGAGGACGCCGCCGGTGGGAAAGTCGGGGCCGGGGACATGGGCCAGAAGGCTCTCGTCGCTCGCCCCCGGGTCCTCGACGAGATGCAGGCAGGCTGCCAGCAGTTCGTCGAGGTTGTGCGGCGGGATGTTGGTGGCCATGCCCACAGCGATGCCGGAGGCGCCGTTCGCGAGCAGGTTCGGAAAGGCCGCCGGCAGCACCGCGGGTTCGCGCAGCGAGCCGTCGTAGGTGTCGCGGAAGTCCACCGCGTCCTCGGCGAGCCCGTCCATCAGCGCCTCGGCGAGCACGGTCATCCGCGCCTCGGTGTAGCGTGCGGCGGCGGGGCTGTCGCCGTCGATGTTGCCGAAGTTGCCCTGCCCGTCGACGAGCGGGTAGCGCATCACGAAGTCCTGCGCGAGCCGCGCCATCGCGTCGTAGATCGCGGCGTCGCCGTGCGGGTGATAGTTGCCCATCACGTCGCCCGCGATCTTGGCGGACTTTCGGAAGGCCCCGCCGGAGCCGAGCCGCAGCTCGCGCATGGCGTAGAGAATGCGCCGCTGCACCGGCTTCAGCCCGTCGCGGGCGTCGGGCAGCGCGCGGTGCATGATCGTGGAAAGCGCATAGGTCAGGTAGCGCTCGCCGAGCGCGCGGCGCAACGGCTCCGCGGAGGGCGGCGGGGGCGCGCCGGTGTCGCCCGTGTCGCCCGCCTCGCCCGTGTCGTCGGTGGGATCGTCCATGGCGCGGGCATAGCGCCGCGGCGCGGGGCGGTAAAGCGGCCAAGCGCGCGCCCGCGCGCTTGCGCGCCGCGCAGCGGCGTCCTAGGCGGGACCGGGGGAGGGCCGCGCATGACCGAGCGCACGATCCTGATCACCGGCTGTTCGAGCGGCATTGGCCTCGACGCCGCGCGCAGGCTCGCGGGGCGCGGCTGGCGCGTCTTCGCCGCCTGCCGCGCGGAAGAGGATTGCGCGCGCCTGCGCGCCGAGGGGCTGGAGAGCCCGCGCATCGACTACGAGGACCCCGAGAGCCTCGAGACCGGCATGGCCGAGGTGCTGGAGGCCACGGGCGGGCGGCTCGACGCGCTCTTCAACAACGGCGCCTATGCGATCCCCGGCCCGCTCGAGGATGTGCCGGCCGCGGCGATGCGCGCGATCTTCGAGGCCAATCTCATCGGCTGGCACGACCTGACGCGCCGCGCGATCCCGGTGATGCGGGCGCAGGGGGGCGGGCGGATCGTCAATTGCTCCTCCGTCCTCGGCTTCACGCCCGCGAAGTGGCGCGGGCCCTACGTGGCGAGCAAGTTCGCGCTCGAGGGGCTGACGGACGTCCTGCGCCTCGAGATGGCGGGCACGGGCATCCATGTCGTGCTGATCCAGCCGGGTCCGATCGACACGCCCTTCCGCGAGAACGCCATCAAGCAGTTCGAGAAATGGATCGACTGGGAACACTCGCCGCGCGCCGACGACTATCGCGCGACGCTCCTCGAACGGCTCTACAAGGGCGCCGACATGCGCTCCTGGCCCGCCTCCGCCGTGACCGAGGCGCTCGTGCGTGCGCTCGACAGCCCCCGCCCGCGCGCCCGGTATGCCGTGACCACGCCGACCCGCGCCGCCGCCGTCATGCGCCGGCTTCTCGGCGGGCGGCTCCTCGACCGGGTGCTGCACAGGCTCTGAGGCGCGGGGTTCGCTTTTTGCGCAGGCTCCGCTATGTGCGCCCCTTGACCGCCAAGGAAAGGACGGCTGATGGCTTCCGACCCGCTTTTCTACGTCATGGCGATCGCCATGCTGATCGTCGTGGGCATCCTTCTGACCGGCATCGGCGGCTTCGCCCGGGGGGGCGAGTTCAACCGGAAATACGCCAACCGCCTCATGCGGTGGCGGATCATCGCGCAGTTCGCCGCGGTGGTGATTATTCTCCTGTTCGTCTGGATACGCAGCGGAGGCTGACGATGGTCGTGCTCAACAAGATCTACACCAAGACCGGCGACGCCGGCGAGACCGCGCTCGGCGACGGGCAGCGGGTGGCCAAGCATGCGCCGCGCGTGATCGCCTACGGCACCGCGGACGAGCTGAACGCGACGCTCGGGCTCGCGCGGCAGCACGCCGAGGGCGAGCTGGACGCGCGCCTCGCGCGGATCCAGAACGACCTCTTCGATCTCGGCGCGGATCTCTGCTGCCCGGACATGGAGCGCGACGACGAGGCGGAGTATCCGCGCCTGCGCGTCGCCGAGGCGCAGGTCGCCCGGCTCGAGTCCGAGATCGACGCGATGAACGCCGGGCTCGAGCCGCTGCGGAGCTTCATCCTGCCCGGCGGCTCGCCGCTCGCCGCGCATCTGCACCTCTGCCGCACCGTGGCGCGGCGCGCCGAGCGCTACACGGTGGAACTCGCCACCATGGAGCATGTGAATCCGGCGGCGGTGCGCTACCTCAACCGCCTGTCGGACTGGTTCTTCGTGGCCGGCCGCATCGCCAACGACAACGGCCGCGCCGACGTGCTTTGGGTTCCGGGGGCGAACCGGTGAGCGAAGCGACCCGGCGGGCCGTCCAGTGGACGGCCCGGCCCAGGCAAGCGCGGAGCGCCGGCTCGAAGGGCGGAGGCGAACCGGTGAGCGATGCGACCCGGCGGGCCGTCAGGTAAAAGGCCGGCCCGCGCGCCGTGGTGCTCTGCGGCGACGTGCCGCAGGTCGGTTGCGGCTCGGGAGGTCGGCGCGCCGGTCCGGGGCGTTCGCGTGACGATTTTGCCCTGTCGCGGCGCGGCCTGAGCCGCTAAGACCCCGCGGCAGGACAGAGAGGCACGCCGGGCGGCCGGCGCGCGCAGAAAGGGAGAGACACGCCGATGAAGGTACTCGTGCCTGTGAAGCGCGTGATCGACTACAACGTGAAGGTCCGCGTGAAGGCGGACGGATCGGGCGTCGATCTCGCCAACGTCAAGATGTCGATGAACCCCTTCGACGAGATTGCCGTGGAAGAGGCGATCCGCCTGAAGGAGAAGGGCCAGGTCGAGGAGGTCGTGGCCGTTTCCATCGGCGTGAAGCAGGCGCAGGAGACGCTGCGCACCGCGCTCGCCATGGGCGCAGACCGGGCCATCCTGATCATCGCCGCCGACGACGTGCATCAGGACATCGAGCCGCTCGCCGTCGCCAAGCTTCTCGCCAGGGTCGTCGAGGAGGAGGGCCCCGAGATCGTGCTCTGCGGCAAGCAGGCGATCGACAACGACATGAACGCCACCGGGCAGATGCTCTCGGCGCTGCTCGGCTGGAGCCAGGCGATGTACGCCAACGAGGTCGCCGTCGAGGACGGGCAGGCCGTCGTCACCCGCGAGGTGGACGGCGGGCTTCAGACCGTGAAGGTCAAGCTGCCGACGATCATCTCCACCGACCTGCGCCTGAACGAGCCGCGCTACGCCTCGCTTCCCAACATCATGAAGGCGAAGAAGAAGCCGCTCGAGGAGAAGACCGCCGCCGACTACGGCGTGGACGTCGCGCCGCGCCTCGAGGTGGTCGAGACCAAGGAGCCGCCGGCGCGTCAGGCCGGCGAGATGGTCGGCTCGGTCGACGAGCTCGTGTCGAAACTCAAGGAAAAGGGGGTGGTGTGATGGCCGTTCTGCTGATCGCCGAAATCTCCGACGGCGCGCTGGCGATGGACGCCACCGCCAAGGCCATGACGGCCGCGACGAAGCTCGGCGAGGTCACGGTGCTCGCCTGCGGCGCGCAGGCATCCGATGCCGCCGCCGAGGCCGCGAAGCTCGACGGCGCGGCGAGGGTGCTCTGCGCGGAGGATCCGATCTACGGCCACCGCCTCGCCGAGCCGACGGCGGCGCTGATCGCCGATCTCGCCCGGGACTACGACCATATCGTCGCCCCGGCGACCACCGACGCCAAGAACATCCTGCCGCGCGTCGCGGCGCTCCTGGACGTGATGGTGATCTCGGACGTGAGCGCGGTGATCGACGCGGACACTTTCGAGCGTCCGGTCTACGCCGGCAATGCCATGCAGACGGTCAAGTCGTCCGACGCCAAGAAGGTGGTCAGCATCCGCACCTCGACCTTCGATGCCGCGGGGCAGGGCGGCGCCGCCACGGTGGAGACCATCGGCGCGGCGGCCGATCCGGGCCTTTCGGAGTGGGTCGAGGACAAGGTGGCCGAGAGCGACCGGCCCGAGCTGACCTCGGCCGGGGTGGTCGTCTCCGGTGGCCGCGGCGTCGGCTCCGAGGAGGATTTCCACCTGATCGAGAAGCTCGCCGACAAGCTGGGCGCCGCCGTCGGCGCGAGCCGCGCGGCGGTCGATTCGGGCTTCGCGCCGAACGACTGGCAGGTGGGGCAGACCGGCAAGGTCGTGGCGCCCGAGCTCTACATCGCCGTCGGCATCTCCGGTGCGATCCAGCACCTCGCCGGCATGAAGGACTCGAAGATCATCGTCGCGATCAACAAGGACGAGGAGGCGCCGATCTTCCAGGTTGCCGACTACGGCCTCGTCGCGGACCTCTTCGAGGCCGTGCCGGCCCTGACCGAGAAGCTCTGAGCGCCGCACAGGCAGGGGAGGCCCGCGCCGGCGACCCCGGCGCGGGCCTTTTCATGCGCGGAAGCCTTGACTGCGCAGCACCGGCAGCAAGCCCTCCGCCGCCGCGGCATGCGCGGCAGGGCCCGGGAGTTCGGCCGCCGCCGGCGCCTCCAGCGGCGGGAAGATCATGCCTCCGGTCTCGCCCTTCGCAGCCGCTGCGACCTCGACGACCGCGGCGAGGCGCGGTCGCAGGGCGTCGATCATGGCCCGATCCACGAAGAGCGGCTCCGGCGCCAGGGCTGCGCCTGCAGTGGTCGGCGGGGCCGTGCGGCCCAGCCAGAGCAGCGCCACCGGCACGCCGAGCCGCTCGATCAGCGTCGTCATCCGCGCGACCCAGGTCGTCCGGAGCCCCGCGCGCAGGCGCGCGAAAGCCGCCGGCGCGCGCTGCGCAAGCGCGCCGGTCATGTGGCGCGTGAAATGGAACTCGGTGAAATCGGTTTCCGGAAACAGCCGCCGCATCAGCGGGCGCGGCCCGAGAAAACGGTCGTTGCGGCGCGGGTGCACGTCGTAGAAGCGATTCGAGAGGTTCTGCGCGCCCGTGGCCTGCACCACGACGAGCTGCGCCTCGCGCGCGGCCTCCAGCACCGCGGGCTCGTTCAGGAAGCTGTCGACCCCGGCGTTCACGCTGCCGAGGTTGAGACAGGGCAGGCCCGCCGCCGCCTCCAGCCGCGCGGGCCAGGGCGCCGCCACGTATTTGCCGTAGGTTTCCGTCCCGCCGAGGCAGGCGACGAAGGCGCCGTCGATCCGCCGGTCGGGCCCGCGGAACAACATCCGCGATCCCCGGAAGCGGTACGGCGCGTAATCGAGCCCCCCCGGGCCCGGCGCGTCGTAGCTCATGGTTCCCACCAGTTCTTTTCACCCGCCGACAGGCTCGCGCCCGGGTCTTTCGAAAGGCTTAAGCCGACAATTGTCACCGGGTCGCGCGGCCTTGCCGCACCGGGTCGCGGTCCCTATGGTCCCGGCGCAATGACCGGAGGGTGAGGCATGGATATCGAGCGCGTGGGCATCGTCGGCGCCGGGCAGATGGGCAACGGGATCGCGCATGTCATGGCCGTCGCCGGATACGAGGTGCTGCTCAACGATCTCGACCGCGACACGCTGGAGGCCGCGCTCGAACGGATCGGCCGCAACATGGAACGGCAGGTGCGCAAGGGCGGCATCGCCGAGGCGGACAAGGATGCCGCGCTCGCCCGGATCACCCCGACGCTGGAACTGGCCGAGCTCGGCGGCTGCGATCTCGTCATCGAGGCGGCGACCGAGCGCGAGGAGGTCAAGCAGAAGATCTTCGACACCCTTCTGCCGCACCTGAAACCCGAGACGATCCTGACCTCCAACACCTCCTCGATCTCGATCACACGGCTGGCGAGCCGGACGGACCGGCCGGAGAAATTCATGGGGTTCCACTTCATGAACCCGGTGCCCCTGATGCAGCTCGTCGAGCTGATCCGCGGCATCGCCACCGACGAGGAGACCTTCGCCGCCTGCCGGGCGGTGGTCGACCGGCTCGGCAAGACGGCGGCGAGCGCGGAGGATTTCCCCGCCTTCATCGTCAACCGGATCCTGATGCCGATGATCAACGAGGCGGTCTACACCCTCTACGAAGGGGTGGGCAGCGTGCAGTCGATCGACCAGTCGATGAAGCTCGGCGCCAACCATCCCATGGGGCCGCTCGAACTTGCCGATTTCATCGGGCTCGACACCTGCCTCGCCATCATGAACGTGCTGCACGACGGGCTCGCGGACACGAAGTACCGGCCCTGTCCGCTGCTGACGAAATACGTCGAGGCGGGCTGGCTCGGTCGCAAGACCGGGCGCGGCTTCTACGACTACCGGGGCGAGGCGCCGGTGCCCACGCGCTGAGCGCTCTTCGCCCCCGGCGGGGCGCATCGCGGAACGGAGCGAGGACGCCCGTCAGGGCGGAGGAGCGGCGCCGCCCGCGCCCAGCGCCAGCGTCCGGTCCCGCAGCCACGCGACGAAGCCGCGCGGATTGCGCGCCCAGCTCTCGATCTCGGGGCGGTCGATCGGCGTGCCGACCACCGGCGCCTGCGGTGTGTCGAGTGCATGCGCCACCTCGTGCAGGAGAAGACCCTGCCGCAGCGTCGGCGAGATACGGTTGGCGATCTGGTACCAGCGCGAGTTCGCGCCGGGGAAATGTACCGGCACCACCCGCGCGCCGGAGCGCTGGATCATCTTCGCGGTGAAAGGGTTCCACTCCGCCTCTACCGCGGGGCCGAACAGGCTTTCGGAGGCGGCCACCACGCCGGAGGGGAAGAGCACGATCACCCCGCCCGCCTGCAGATGATCCATGGCGCGCCTGCGCATGTCGAGATTGCGTTCGAGCGCCCCTGATTCGTGCGCGAAGGGCACCGGGATCATGAACTGTTCGACCTCGGCGACCCCGGTCAGGAGCGAGCGGGTCAGGATCTTGTAGTCGGTCCGCCGCCGGCCCACGAGCTCGGCGAGCACCATCCCGTCGACGAGCCCGTGCGGATGGTTCGCCACGACGACGAGCGGCCCCTCGGCAGGGATGCGCGCGATCTGTTCCGCGGGCGTGACGAGGTCGATCCCCATCACGTCGAGCGCCTGCCGCCAGAAGGGCTGGCCCACCGGCACGCCCATCGCTTCGAACCGGCGGATCAGCCGGAGCAGCCTGAGCTTGCCGGTCGCGAGCTCCATCGCCTGGATCGTCTTGACCTTGATCGGATTGGTGAAGGTATTGGCATAGCTCAGCCGCCGCCGGTCGTAGGGGCGTCCGTCGTGCAGGGTGCCGTCGCCCTGACCGGCGTAGGGCGCCGTTCCGCCCTGCATCATCGCGGTCCGGTGGTGGGAGCTTTCGACCAAGGGGTCCCTCCGGTGCCGTTCGGGCTCACGTCTCCTCGCCGAAGCGGTTCTCGATCAGCGCCTCGACCGCGTCGGCCAGCGCCGCCGCGTCCGGACCGGACGCCTGAAGCTCAATAGTGCTTCCCTTGGAAGCTGCCAACATCAAAAGCCCCATGATCGAGTCGCCGGCGGCGGTCTGCCCGTCGCGGGTCAGCTCCGCCGTCGCGTCGAAGCCCTCGACCACTTCCACGAGCTTGGCCGAGGCCCGCGCGTGCAGGCCTTTCTCGTTGGTGATCTTCAGGCGTCTCTGGATGGTTTCAGCCGGCATTACAGATCGTTAGTCCGCGGAAACGGTCTGGCTGTCAATATACTTCCGCCCGGCCTCCAGCGCGCTCCGGACCGCTTCGCCAAGGGGCTTGTCGCGGGATTTTGCAAGCTTGATGAGCAGGGGCAGGTTCGCCCCGTAGAGGATGCGCCGGTTTGCCGCGGCGCTGGCGCGCAGGCTCAGGTTGGACGGCGATCCGCCGAACATGTCGGTGACCATCACCACGCCGTCGCCCTGATCGACCGCGTCGGCGGCGGCGCAGATCTCGGCCTGCTTGGCGGTGCGGTCGTGTTCGGGCTCGATCGCGACGGCGCGTATGCCGCGCTGACGGCCCATGACATGCTCGATGGCGGCGAGGTATTCATGCGCGAGTCCGCCGTGCGCGACGATGACGACGCCGATCAAGCCGGGCTCCCTTCCTGCGTGGTGGCCGCCTCCGCGGCCGGGCCGCCGCGGTCCAGCTCGCGGTGCCGGACGGTGACCTGCCAGCCGTCGGCGGCGAGTGCGGGCGCGAGGCGCTCGGCGAGCGCGACGGAGCGGTGCCGGCCCCCGGTGCAGCCGAAGCCGAGGCCGAAGTGGCTCTTGCCCTCTTGCGCATAGGCCGGCAGCACGAAGCGCACCAGGTCCAGCACTCGCTCGAAGAAGGGCGCGAAACGCGCGTCGGCGGCGACATGCGCCTGCACGCGCGGATCACGTCCGTCGCGGTCGCGCAGGTTCGGCTGCCAGTAGGGATTGTCGAGGAAACGCGCGTCGAGCACCATGTCCAGCCCGCGCGGCAGCCCCCGCTTGTAGCTGAAGGACTGCACCGAGACGACGAGACCCACGCCGTTGGCCGGTGCGACGAGGCGTGCGATCTCCGCGCGCAGGTCGTGCGGGGTGAGTTCGGAGGTGTCGATCAGGATGTCGGCCCGGGCGCGCACCCCGCGCATCAGGTCGAACTCGCGCGCGATCCCGGCTTCCGGGGCTTCGGCCGGGGCCAGCGGATGCCGCCGCCGCGTCTCGGAGAAGCGGCGCTGCAGAACCTCCGCGCGGCAGTCGAGATAAACGAGATCGGCATGGATATCGCACCGCGCCGCCAGCGCGTCCATGAGTTCGAGCAGCGCGTCGGGCGCGAAGTCGCGGTTGCGCACGTCGAGCCCGAGCGCCAGCGGCCGTTCCGGCGGCCCGGCCGCCAGCAGGCGGGGCACGAGGCCGAGCGGCATGTTGTCGATCGCCTCGAAGCCGCGATCCTCGAGGGCGGCAATCGCGGTTGCGCGCCCGGCGCCCGACGGGCCGGTGATCAGCACCATGCGCTGCTGCGTCTCGCGCTCGGATGTCATGCGTCCGCCCTCAGGCAAACCGTCCCCCGCGAAGATAAAGCAAGATCGCTGCGGGGAAAGCCCGCGTCGCCGGATCGTGACAGAGCGGCACGGCAACGTCGAGAAAGCTTTCGCTGCGCCGCGGCGGCAAGCGCGTCTCCTCCTGCTTTTCGAGAGTGACGGCGAGCGTGACCGGTGCGCCGTCACAGGTCGCCGGCGCATGCAGAAGGCCGACCCCACGCGCCTCGATCACCCCGGAGAGGTGCTGCGGGGGCAACGCAAGAAGCCGTGCCCCCGAACGGCGCAGCCGGACACGGTCGTCGCCGATCAGTTGCGCGCCGCGGACCAGGCACTCGAGCGCGAGGGAGGACTTGCCGCTGCCCGCGGGACCCAGAATAAGTGCCGCGCGGCCCGCATAGGCGACGGCGGTCGCGTGCAGCTCCGTCTCGTCCGGGTGTGGGCCAGCGTCCCCGGGCGTGCCCATCGGCTCAGAGCGGAAGACCCACGACGAAGCGCGCGCCAAGCGGCTCCGAGGTCGGGTCGGCCTGCGTCGGGCGGATGTTCTCGGCCCAGATCACGCCGCCGTGCGCGTGCACGATCTGCTCGGAGATGGCGAGGCCGAGGCCCGAGTTGTTGCCGAAATCCTCGGACGGGCGTTCGGAGTAGAATCGCTTGAAGATCTTCTTCTCCGCGCCCTCGGGAATGCCGGGGCCGGTATCCTCGACCACCACGAGCACGCGGTTTTCGCGCTTGCGCGCCCAGAGGCGGATGGCGTCACCCTCCTCGCAGAAGCTGATGGCGTTCGTGACGAGGTTGACGACCACCTGCGCCAGGCGCGGTTCGAGCCCCTGCACGGCCACCGGCGCCTCGGGCAGGTCGGTGATGAACTCGATCCCCTTTTCCTGCGCCTGCTGTCCGAGATGCTGGCCGAGGGTGTCGAGCATCCGGCGCAGATCGAAGCTTTCCTCGTCCTCCTTGACGAGCTCGCTGTCGAGGCGCGAGGCGTTCGAGATGTCGCTGACCAGCCTGTCGAGCCGGCGGACGTCGTGGTCGATCACGTCGAGGAGACGCTCGCGGTGATCTTCGCGCTGTGCCACGCGGAGCGTTCCCACGGCCGAGCGGAGCGAGGCCAGAGGGTTCTTGATCTCATGCGCGACGTCGGCCGCGAACTGCTCGTTCGCCTCGATCCGGTCGTAGAGCGCCGAGACCATGCCGCGCAGCGCGGCAGAGAGCTGCCCGATCTCGTCCGGCCGCGCGGTCAGGTCCGGAATGCGGATGCGCCCCTGCCGTCCGAAGCGGCCGCGATCGCGGTCGCGCCCGACCTCGGCCGCCGTGGCGAGTTGCGAGATGGGATTGGAGATCGTCGACGCGAGCACGAGACTCAGGCCTATCGAGACGAGGATCGCGATGACGAACATCTGCAGCACGCGCTCGCGCTCGGCGCGCACCATCTGGTCGATCTCGCCGGCGGCGGAGGACACGGCGACGACGCCGACCGCGCGGCCCTCGCGGATGATCGGTGTCGTCGCGGAGATGACCGTGCCGCCCTCGGCGTCGACGCCCGTTTCGACCGTGGGCCTGCCGTCGAGGGCGCGGCCGATCTGCGGGACGATCTGCTCTTCCAGCGGGCGGGGCGCCGCGCCGGAGAGCATTTCCACGCCGTTCTCGACCGCGCCCCAGGCACGGGCGAGCGCGTCGGTTATGACGGTGCGCGGCGGCGTCTCGTGCAGCGCATCGAGATCGGCCGGCGCAACCTCGCCGGCCTGCCGCGCAACGACGCGGCGCGCCTCGTCGTAGACGAGCACCTCGATGCCGCGGCGCAGGTCGAGTCCTTCGAGCGTTCGCTGCATGTCGCCGGGCGAGGCGGCCTGCACCTCGAAGACGTCGGCGATGAGCTCCGCCTCGCCGGCGAGGCCGGTGGCGCGCTGCAGCGCCAGGCTTTCGCGGGAGCCGTCGAGATAGAAGATGCCGGCGACAAGGATGTTGAGCGCGATCAGGTTGAAGATGATGATCTTGCGCGTGAGCGGCGAGCGCCGCCACGAGAAGAAGCCGCGGCGGACGCGCGCGGCCTCGTCGGCCTCCGGCTCGGGCGCCACCCAGTCGTCGCCGAGCACGAGGTCCGGTTCGCGCCCTGGGGGCGGACGGCCCGCGCCGCTGTGCTCTGCCATCGACATGGCTATTCTTCGTTATAGCGGTAGCCGATGCCGTAGAGCGTCTCGATCGCCGTGAACTCGGTGTCGACGCTGCGCATCTTCTTGCGGAGCCGCTTGATGTGGCTGTCGATGGTGCGGTCGTCGACGTAGACCTGATCGTCGTAGGCCACGTCCATCAGCTGATCGCGGCTCTTGACGAAGCCGGGACGCTGCGCCAGCGCCTGCAGGAGCAGGAACTCGGTCACGGTGAGCGTGACGTCCTGCTCCTTCCAGGTTACCGCGTGGCGAAGCGGGTCCATCGTCAGGTGCCCGCGCACCATGATCTTGGAGTCTTCCGGCGTGCCGGCGGCGTCGCCGGCCTCTGCCTCCTGTCGGCGCAGCAGGGCGCGGATGCGCTCCACCAGCAGGCGCTGCGAGAACGGTTTCTTGACGTAGTCGTCGGCCCCCATGCGCAGGCCCAGCACCTCGTCGATCTCGTCGTCCTTGGACGTGAGGAAGATCACCGGCATCGAGGTCTTCTGGCGGAGCCGCTGCAACAGGTCCATGCCGTCGAGACGGGGCATCTTGATGTCGAGCACGGCCATGTCGGGCAGCTTGCGGTTGAATGCCTCCAGCGCCGACTGACCGTCGTTGTAGGTGTCCACCTCGAAGCCCTCGGCCTCGAGCGTCATGGAAACGGACGTCAGAATGTTCCTGTCATCGTCCACGAGGGCGATACGGGACATGGGGAAAGTCCTTGTGCTGCTCTTGTGCCTATCGCTTTTTGTCACCTTCATCCCTGTTTCGCCCCTTGCAATCAATCCCAAACTGCGACTCGGGGGCGGGTCTCGCCTGATTCCGGACACAATTCCTGAAAGAATGGCTAAATTGCCTCACCCGCCGTCAGTCCGGCCCGCCGTGATTGCGCTAACTGTGCTCTGGTTGCGCTAACAGCCGGCCCCGCGGCTGTTCAGCCCGGCGAAAGCCGTGATAAGCCCCGACAGCGCCCCGGACAGCGCGCGGCCGGTCAGCGGCCCCGGCGCCCCGGGCCGGAAAGCGACAGAGACAACCGCGCCGCCGCGGCCAGAGGAGCAAGGCACCATGACCATCGGACGGGTGAACCCGGAGTTCCGGCTCGAGCATCAGGGCATCGAGGGCCTCGGGGCGGTTCACTACAACCTGATCGAGCCCGCGCTGATCGAGGCCGGCCTGAAACGCGGCGAGGGGCAGCTCGGGCAGGGCGGGACCTTCCTCGTCTCGACGGGCAAGTTCACCGGGCGGTCACCGAAGGACAAGCACGTCGTCCGCACCCCGGATGTGGCCGAGCACATCTGGTGGGACAACAACGCCGCCATGTCGCCGGAGGGCTTCGACGCGCTCTACGACGACATGCGCGCGCACATGAAGGACCGCGAACTCTTCGTGCAGGATCTCGTGGCCGGGGCCGATCCGGCCTATTCCATCGACGTGCGCGTGGTGACCGAGCTCGCCTGGCACGGGCTCTTCATCCGCCATCTCCTGCGCCGGCCCGAGCGCGCGGCGCTCGACCGCTTCACGGCCGACTACACGGTGATCAACCTGCCGTCCTTCCGCGCCGATCCGGAGCGCCACGACTGCCGCTCGGAGACGGTGATCGCGCTCAACTTCGAGAAGAAGATGATCCTGATCGGCGGCACCGAATATGCCGGCGAGAACAAGAAGTCCGTCTTCACGCTCCTCAACTACATCCTGCCGGAGAAGGGCATCATGCCGATGCACTGCTCTGCCAACCACGCACCCGGCAACCCGGTGGACACGGCGGTGTTCTTCGGCCTCTCGGGCACCGGCAAGACGACGCTCTCGGCCGATCCCGAGCGCGTGCTGATCGGCGACGACGAGCACGGGTGGTCGGACCGGGGCAGCTTCAACTTCGAGGGCGGCTGCTACGCCAAGACGATCAACCTCAACCCCGAGGCGGAGCCGGAGATCTACGCCACGACCGGCAAGTTCGGCACCGTGATCGAGAACATGGTCTACGACGCCGAGACGCGGGCGCTCGACTTCGACGACGACTCGCTCACGGCGAACATGCGCTGCGCCTATCCGCTCGAGTACATCTCCAACGCCTCCGAGACGGGGCTGGGCGGGCATCCCAAGAACATCATCATGCTGACCTGCGATGCCTTCGGCGTGCTGCCGCCGATCGCGCGGCTCTCGCCGGCGCAGGCGATGTATCACTTCCTGTCGGGCTTCACCGCCAAGGTGGCCGGGACCGAGCGCGGCGTGACCGAGCCGCAGCCGACCTTCTCCACCTGTTTCGGCGCCCCCTTCATGCCGCGCCGGCCCGAGGTCTACGGCAATCTCCTGCGCGAGAAGATCGCGCGCCAGGGCGCGACCTGCTGGCTCGTCAACACCGGCTGGACCGGCGGCGCCTACGGCACCGGGTCGCGGATGCCGATCAAGGCCACGCGGGCGCTGCTGACCGCGGCGCTCGACGGCTCCCTCGCCGAGGCGGAGTTCCGCAAGGACCCGAACTTCGGCTTCGAGGTGCCGGTCGCGGTGCAGGGCGTGCCGGAGGTCCTGCTCGACCCGCGCCGCACCTGGGCCGACCCGGAGGCCTACGACGCCCAGGCGCGCAAGCTCGTCTCGATGTTCGCCGAGAACTTCGAGCAGTACGTGCCCTACATCGACGACGACGTGAAGGCGGCGGCGATCGGGTGAGCGGGCGCGCGGTCTCAGCCCATGAGGCCGCGCCGGATCAGGTTGAGCCCGGCGAGCAGCAGGACGGCCAGCGTCGCGCGGCGGAAGGCCGCCTGGTCGATGCGGTCCTGCAGCCGGTAGCCGATCCACATCCCGGCGAGCGCCGCCGGCACCAGCGACGCCGAGAAGGCCATGCTCTCCGGCGTGACCACCCCGGAGCCCGTGTGCGCCGCCACCAGCGCGATCGACCCGAGAAGGTAGAGCACCCCCTGAATGCGCATCTGCTCGGCCTTGGGCGTGCCGAGGGCGGTGAGATAGACGACCACGGGCGGCCCCCAGACCCCCGAGAGCCCGCCGAGCGAGCCCCCGAGCACGGCCATCGCCACCTCGATTCGGCGGCTCGCCGCGCGCAGGGTCAGCGGCTGGCCCAGCAACTGCCAGATCGAGAAGACGACGAGCGGCACGCCGATCGCCGTCAGCAGCACGCCCGCCGGCAGCACGCCCACGAGCTGCGCCGAGGCGAAGAGGCAGACGGCGCCCACCGCGAGGAACAGCCGGAAGCGCCCGAGGCTCGCGAGCGCGGCGCGCAGGCCGTCGCGCAACCCCTGCCAGATGTTCGTCACGAGCGTCGGCAGCATGAGCCCCGCGAGCGCGAGTTCGGGCGCGAGGAAGCTGCCGAGCCCGGAGATCAGGATCATCGGCATGGCGAATCCGACCATGCCCTTCACGACGCCCGCGAGGCTCGCCACGACGAGCGCGAGGGCTAGGTGTTCGGCCGACAGTATGGAGAAACTCAGCATGGCGCCGCCCTTAGCACCGTCCGGCGGCAGGCGCAGCCCGGAAACGGCGACGCAAGAATCGGTCGAAACGCCGCATATTGGGGTATTTTCATTGCGCTGCACGTGCGAAGGCACTAAGTCGGCGCCAGGTTCAGGAGGGATGTTTAGAAATGGCTCATGACGGACAGGACCTGAGCGCCGCACAGGGCGTGGTGCTTCCCGATCTTCTCCGGCTGACCGGGGCCGCGGTCGCACCCGCCGAGGCGGTGCTCGACAAGGCGACCGAGCGCCTGCGTGGAGAGGTCACCGCCGACGGCCGGGTGTCCGGCCGTCTGGTGGAGGCGAACCAGACCGCGGCGCACGGCCTCGCCTGGCTCGCCACCTACGTCGAAGCGCTGCGCCAGATGCACCGCTGGGCCGAGCGGCTGGAGGGCGAGGGGCGCCTGACGGAGGTGGAGCAGCTGATCCTGCAGATCGCCTTCGGCGAATACCTCTGGCAGATCTACGGCGGCATCCCGATGAGCCAGGGCGAGATCCTGCGCCTTCAGGACCTCGGCCTGAGCCAGGAGGACATGCGCGGCCTGATGGCGCCCGAGGTCATGACGCTCACGCAGCAGGGCAACACGCAGGCCGCGCGCACGCGCCTCGTGGAGCTCATGCAGGAACGCTCGGCCGAGGTCACCGTCGGCGCCTCGGGCCTCGACGAAGAGCTCGAGATGATCCGCGAGCAGTTCCGCCGCTTCGTCGTCGACAAGGTGGAACCTTACGCCCACGAGTGGCACCTGAAGGATGAGCTCATCCCGATGGATGTGATCTCCGAGCTCGCCGAGATGGGCGTCTTCGGCCTGACCATCCCGGAGGAGTACGGCGGCCTCGGCCTGTCCAAGGCGTCGATGTGCGTCGTCTCCGAGGAGCTCTCGCGCGGCTACATCGGCGTCGGCTCCCTCGGCACCCGCTCCGAGATCGCGGCCGAGCTCATTATCGGCGGCGGCACCGAAGCGCAGAAGGAAAAGTGGCTGCCCGGCCTCGCCTCGGCCGAGGTGCTGCCCACGGCCGTCTTCACGGAGCCGAACACCGGCTCCGACCTCGGCAGCCTGCGCACCCGCGCCACGAAGGACGACAGCGGAGACTGGCGGATCACCGGCAACAAGACGTGGATCACGCATGCCTCGCGCACGCAGGTGATGACGCTGCTCGCGCGCACGGATCCGCAGACGACCGACTACCGCGGCCTCTCGATGTTCCTCGCCGAGAAGACGCCGGGCACCGACGACCACCCCTTCCCGGACGAGGGGCTGTCCGGCGGCGAGATCGAGGTGCTCGGCTACCGCGGCATGAAGGAATACGAGATCGCCTTCGACGACTTCCATGTCGCGGGCGACAACCTGCTCGGTGGCGAAGAGGGGCAGGGCTTCAAGCAGCTCATGGCCACCTTCGAGAGCGCACGCATCCAGACGGCGGCCCGCGCCGTGGGGGTCGCGCAGTCGGCGCTCGACGTCTCGATGCGCTACGCGCAGGACCGCAAGCAGTTCGGCAAGCCGCTGATCGCCTTCCCGCGCGTCTCCGGCAAGCTCGCCATGATGGCGGTGGAGACGATGATCGCGCGCCAGCTCACCTATTTCTCGGCCTTCGAGAAGGACCGCGGCCAGCGCTGCGATCTCGAGGCGGGGATGGCCAAGCTGCTCGGCGCGCGCGTCGCGTGGTCGGCGGCCGACAACGGCCTGCAGATCCA
>NZ_JAWLFS010000235.1:0-4445 GCF_041685465.1 Rhodosalinus sp.
CCGCCCGCCGAGGGCGAAGCTCTCCGCCTCCGCCCCCGCGAGGGCCATGGCGTCGGAGACGAGGAAGAGCGCCCCCGGCCCCGCCTTCGCCCGGAGCGCGACGCCCAGCATCCGCGGGTCCACGTGGTGCCCGTCGGCGATGATCCCGGCGTCCACCGCCCCCGCGGCCAGCGCCGCGCCGGCAAGGCCGGGCGCGCGGTGGCCCATCGGCGCCATGGCGTTGAAGAGATGCGTGACGACGCGCGCCCCGGCGGCGAAGGCGCGCTCCGCCGTCCCGGCGTCGCAGCCGGTGTGCCCGAGCGCCACCAGCGCGCCCGCCCCGGCGAGCGCGCGGATCTGCGCGGGCTCCGCCGCTTCGGGGGCGAGGGTGACCATCAGGCAGGGCAGCTTCGCCGCCGCGGTCACGAGGCGGTCGAGATCGGCGCCGGTCATCGGGCGCAGGTGGGCGGGGTCATGCGCGCCGGCCTTCGCGGCGTCGAGATGCGGCCCCTCGAGGTGCAGGCCCGCGACGCCCGGCACACCGGTCTCCACCGCCGCGACGACCGCGGCGATGGCCCGCTCTGTCGCGGCCTCGGTGTCCGAGATCAGCGTGGGCAGGATCGTCGTCGCGCCCCGGCTTGCGTGCGCCTCGGCGATGCGGGCCACCTCCTCCGGCCCGCTCGCCTCGTCAAGCATCAGACCGCCGCCACCGTTGACCTGCAGATCGACGAAGCCGGGGGCGAGCAGCCCGCCCCCAAGGCGCTCCCGCGCGACGCCGGGCGCGAGCGTCGCCTCCGGCTCGACCGCGACCACGCGCCCGTCCTCGATACAGACGGCATGACCGCCGAGGATCCGCTCGCCGTCGAAGACCCGCGCGCCGGTGAACGCCCTCGGCGCCACGGCTCAGCTCATGCCCAGGGCGGCCTTGTACATCTCGAGCACCGCCTCCTCCTCGGCGATGTCGTCGGGCTCGCGCTTGCGCAGCGCGATCACCTTGCGCATCACCTTGGTGTCGTAGCCGCGGGCCTTGGCCTCGGCCATGACCTCCTTCTGGCGCTCGGCGATGTCCTTCTTCTCGGCCTCGAGCTGCTCGAACTGCTCGATGAACTGGCGTAACTCCTCGGCGGCGACTTGGCCGCCCGAACTCGCGCCGTGCTGGAAGGTGTCGGTCATGGGGGTCTCCGCCTCTGCTCGCGCGGAGTGACTAGCCCCCGGCCCCCGGGCCCGCAAGGGGTTGCCCGGCGGCGGGGGATCGTCTAGCGCGAGCGCGGCTTGCGACGGGAGGCACGCATGGCGGCACTTGTGTGGATCGGCGCGGGGCTCTCGCTCCTCGGCCTCGCCGGGGTGGTCCGGAGCATCGTGACGGTCGCGCGGGCGCGGCGGCGTCAACTGTCGGACGAAGACCTGCGCGAGGTGATGCGCCGCGCGCTGCCCTGGAACCTCGGCGCGCTCTTCGTCTCGGTGATCGGGCTGATGACGGTCTCGGTCGGTCTCGCCCTCGGCTGAAACCGACCGAGACCGCGCCGTCAGACGGTCACGCTCAGACGGGCACGTTGTCGAAGCCGTCGTCCTCTTCGCCCGTCTCGGCGTCGTCCTCGCCCAGTTCGGCGTTCGCGGCACGGAGCTTGCGCAGCGCCGCCTCAAGATGCGCCTGAAGTTCGGCGCGGTCGGCCCCCTCGGCCGCCTCGATCTCGGCCTCGATCTCCTCGATCCGGGTCTCGAGAGCCTTCACCTCTTCGCGGTCCATGGTCGCCTCCTCGCTCAATGGGTCGCTGCGCAGGCCGCGCAGAACGGCGTCGCCGGCAGAAGGTCAAGCCGCTCGGGGGCGATCCCGGTTCCACATTCGACGCAGTACCCGTACTCGCCGCGGCGCAGACGGTCGAGAGCGGCGCGGATGCGGCGCACCTCCATCCGGCTGTGTTCGCCCAGCGCCTCGAGCACCTCGTCGCCTTCCTGCTCGACCGCGGCCTCCTCCCAGTCCTTCGACGCGGGCTGATCGAGTTCGTCCTCGATCGCGTGCATCCGGCTGTCGAGCTCGGCCAGCCGGGCCATCAGCGCCTCGCGGCGCGCCTCGAGCGTGGTCATATGGGCCTCCTCCGTCCCGTTCGCGGCGATGACGGGAGTGTGACGGTCCGCCGCTCACGCAGCCTTGATGCAGGTCAACACGAAAACGGGGTGATCCATGCATCATTTTCCATTGAAACGCATTCCAAAAACCGTATATGTCGGAGCAAACGGAGGACGAGCCCATGAAACCCGACGTGAAAGCCTTCTTCGACGAGGCCACCAACACCATCTCCTACGTCGTGCGCGACCCGAACGGATCGGCCGCGGCGATCATCGACAGCGTTCTCGACTTCGACTACGCCTCCGGCCGGACCGACACCCGCTCGGCCGACGCGATCATCGACCACGTGCGCGCCGAGGGCCTCGATCCCGTCTGGATCCTCGAGACGCATGTCCACGCCGACCACCTCTCGGCCGCGCCCTATCTGCAGGAAAAGCTCGGCGGCCAGATCGGCATCGGCGCCAACATCATGACCGTGCAGGACACCTTCGGGAAGGTCTTCAACGAGGGTACGGAATTCCAGCGCGACGGCTCGCAGTTCGACCGCCTCTTCGAGGAAGGCGACAGCTTCCACATCGGCCAGTTGCGCGGCGACGTGCTGCACACGCCGGGTCACACGCCGGCCTGCCTGACCTACGTGATCGGCGACGCGGCCTTCGTGGGCGACACGCTCTTCATGCCGGACTTCGGCACCGCGCGCTGTGACTTTCCCGGCGGCTCGTCCGAGCAGATGTACGAGTCCGTGCAGAAGATCCTCTCCCTGCCGGACGAGACGCGCATCTTCGTCGGCCACGACTACAAGGCGCCGGGGCGTGACGACTACGCCTGGGAAAGCACGGTGGGCGAGCAGAAGGCGAAGAACATCCACGTCGGCGGCGCGAAATCCAAGGAGGAGTTCGTCGAGATGCGCGACACGCGCGACGCCACGCTGAACATGCCGAAGCTCATCATCCCCTCGCTGCAGGTGAACATGCGCGCGGGCCAGATGCCGCCCGCCGACGAGCAGGGCGACGTCTTCCTCAAGGTTCCGGTCGACAAGATCTGACCGACACAGGCCGCCCCGCCCGGGCGCGAACAGGCGGGCGGGGCGGCGTTTTCACGACGACCAAGCAGGGATCATCTCGACAATGGAACAGGACTGGATCTGGGGCCTGATCGGCGGCCTGCTGATCGGCTCGGGCGGCGCGGTATACCTGCTCGCCAACGGGCGCATCATGGGTGCGAGCGGCATTCTCGGCGGGCTGGTGGACGGCTCGGGCAAATCGACCTGGGCGGAGCGGGCGGCCTTTCTCGCCGGCGTCTTCCTGCTGCCCGTCGCGCTTTTGCCGCTTTACGGCCGGATCGACACGCATGTCACCTCGAACTGGACGGTGCTGATCGCGGCGGGCCTGCTCGTCGGCTTCGGCACGCGGATCGCCAACGGCTGCACCTCGGGCCACGGGGTCTGCGGCATCTCGCGGCTCTCGCTGCGCGGCCTCGCGGCGACAGCCGTCTACATCGTGGCGGGCGGCGTCTCGGTGCTCGTCTTCCGCCATCTGCTGGGGGTGATCTGACATGCGCAATCTCTTCGCATTCGTGGCCGGCGGCCTCTTCGGCGCGGGGCTCTTCATCTCCGGCATGACCGACACCGCCAAGGTGCAGGGCTGGCTCGACATCTTCGGCGACTGGGACCCGACGCTGGCCTTCGTGATGGGCGGCGCGATCCTCCCGATGGCGATCGCCTGGCGGATCGTTCAGCGCCGCGCGACCCCGGTGCTCGGCGGCACCTTCCCGCCGCCGCCGCCGGTGCGGCTCGACCAGCGGCTTGCCCTGGGCTCGATCATGTTCGGCGCCGGCTGGGGCCTCGCCGGGCTCTGCCCCGGACCGTCCGTCGCCTCGCTGAGTTACGGGGGCGTCGAACATTGGGTCTTTTTCGCCGCGATGATCGGCGGCATGCTGGCCGCGCCGCCGGTGCTGGCCCGGATGCAGCGGCCCGTCGCGGCGGAGTGAAGGAGGTCGTCATGGAGATGCGCGAGATCACCGAGCGCTACGCCGTCGCGCCGCAGATCGACCCGGCCGACGCGCCGGAGATCGCGGCCGAGGGTGTGGAGCTCGTCATCTGCAACCGCCCCGATGACGAGGTGCCGCCGTCGCATCAGGCGGCCGAGCTGGAAAAGGCAGTGCGCGCGGCTGGCATGGAGTTCGTCGCGCTGCCGCTCACGCATCAGACGATGACGCCCGAGAACGTGGCGAAACAGGCCGAACTCGTGGAAAAGGCGGAGGGCAAGGTCCTCGCCTACTGCGCCTCCGGCACGCGCTGCTCGGTGGTCTGGGCGCTCGGTCAGGCGGGCGACCGCCCGACCGACGAGATTCTCTCCATGACGGCGCGGGCGGGCTACATGCTCGACGGGTTGCGCCC
>NZ_JAWLFS010000236.1:0-4435 GCF_041685465.1 Rhodosalinus sp.
CTGCCGGCCGAGTTCGGGCAATGCGGCCGCTTCCGGATGGAGGAGGTCTCGGCCTACGACCACCGCGGCCCGGCGTGGAAGTGGCACCACATCTCGATGAACGAGCACACCGGCACCCATTTCGACGCGCCGGTGCACTGGGTGTCGGGGCGCGATATTCCCCACGGCCACGTGGACGAGATCCCGCCCGAGGCGCTGATCGGCCCCGTCGTCGTCATCGACTGCTCCGAGGGCGCGGCGCAGGACGAGGATTTCGAGCTCACGCCGGAGATCATCGCGGCCTGGGAGGCCGCGCACGGCCCCATCCCGGCCGGGTCATGGGTGCTGATGCGCACCGACTGGTCGAAGCGCTCGGGCGCCGGCTACCTCAACATGCGCGAGGACGGGGCGCATTCGCCCGGCCCCACGCCGGAGGCGGTCAAGACGCTCGTCGCGCGCGACATCCGTGGCTTCGGGGTCGAGACGGTGGGCACCGACGCAGGCCAGGGCGCGCATTACGACCCGCCCTTCCCGGCGCATTTCTACCTGCACGGGGCGGGGAAATACGGGCTGCAATGCCTCGCCAACCTCGACCTTCTGCCGCCCACGGGCGCGATGCTCATCGCGCCGCCGCTCAAGATCAAGGGCGGCACGGGCAGCCCGCTCCGCGTGCTGGCCCTGATCCCGAAGGAGGCGACATGACCGACCACACCGCGCTCATCACCGGCGGCTCGAAGGGGATCGGCGCCGATCTGGCGCAGGCGCTGCTCGACCGGGGCTATCGGGTGGTCTCGATGGCGCGCCACAAGGGCGACTGGCACCGCGACCGGCTGGAGCAGGTGGAGGTGGACCTGCTGGACCCGAAGGCGGTCGAGGAGGCCGCCGCCGACGTCGCCGCGCGGCACGAGATCACGCATCTGGTGCACAACGCGGGGCTGATCTGGCCCAATCTCGTGGAAGAGGCGAAGGCCGAGGACATCGCGGGGCTGGCGCAGCTTCACCTCGGTGCGGCGCTCACGCTCTTGCAGGCGGCCTTGCCGGCGATGAAGGCGCGCGGCTTCGGGCGGGTGCTCTTCAACGGCTCGCGCGCGGCGCTGGGCGTGCCCACGCGCACCGCCTATTCGGCGACCAAGGCGGGGATGGTGGGCATGGCCCGCACCTGGGCGCTGGAGCTTGCGCCGCATGGCATCACCGTGAATGTCGTGGCCCCCGGCCCGATCCGGACCGACAACTTCTGGGGCATCGTCGACAAGGGGTCCGAGCGCGAGGCGAAGCTCGCCCAGGCGATCCCCGTGGGACGCCTCGGCCAGCCCGCCGACGTAACGAACGCCTTCCTGTTCTTCTGCGACCCGGCCTCCGGCTTCGTCACCGGACAGGTGCTCAATGTCTGCGGCGGCGCGAGTGTCGGGGGCATGTCGCTCTGACGGCGCGCGGCGGGAGAAGGGGGCGCTGCCCCCTCTTGGCCTTCGGCCAATTCACCCCCGGAGTATTTGGGCCAAGATGATGGAGCGTGAAGCGGTCATGCCCATCATCTTGGTCGAAATACTCCGGGGTGCGCGAGGGGCGGCGCCCCTCGCCTGCACGAAGTGCCAGAGAGCGTCACGCCGCAGGCGTGGCCGCATGGACACCGACTGTGGTTCACCCCTCGGCGAAGCCGCCGTAATTCCCGCCGTAGAAGAGGAGCGGCGCGCCGTCGCGTGACTCGGCCCGCAGGACCCGGGCGACCACGATCAGATGGTCGCCGCCGTCGTGCTCGGCGGTCTTTTCGCACTCGAAGCGGGCGAGGCAGCCGTCGAGGACCGGAACGCCCTCGCCGTTCCGGTGCCAGTCGAGCCCGTCGAAGGCATCGCCCGACCGCGCGAAGCCGCGGCAGATCTCGAACTGTTCGGCGCCCATGACGTGAACCGCGAAATGCCGCGCCGCCGCGTAGAAGGGAAAGCGGCTGGAGCTCTTGGCCGGCGACCAGAGGACGAGCGGCGGGTCGAGCGAGACGCTGGCGAAGCTGTTGGCGGTGATGCCCAGCGGGCCGGTCGGCGTCGCGCAGGTGACGACCGTGACCCCGGTGCCGAAGCGGCCGAGCGCGTTGCGCAGCGCGCGTTCCTGCCCCGGTCCGGGAACGAAAGTGTCGCTGGTCACCGTGTCGGGCATGCCCCGGCCGCCTCCGTTATCCGTGATCCTGCCGGGAGATAGCCTCCCGGTGCCGCGGGCCAAGCCCTTATCAGACCTCCATCCAGATCGTCACCGGCCCGTCGTTGACGAGCGCGACCTGCATGTCGGCGCCGAAGCGGCCGGTGGCCACCGGCACCCCCTCGCGCGCGAGGGCGTCGGCGGCATGTTCGTAGAGGCGTTCGCCCGCCTCTGGCGCGGCGGCGGCGGAGAACCCGGGACGATTGCCGCGCGCGGTGTCGGCGGCGAGCGTGAACTGGCTGACGACCAGCGCCGCACCGCCCGTGTCGCGGAGCGCGCGGTTCATGCGGCCCGCCTCGTCGGGAAAGATCCGGAGGCGGGCGAGCTTCGCGGCGAGCCTTTCGGCCTCGGCCTCCGTGTCGCCCTGCATCGCGCAGACGAGCACGAGCATGCCGGCGCCGATCTCGCCCACGACCGCCCCGTCGACGCTCACCCGCGCCTCGCTCACCCGTTGCACCAGTGCCCGCATCGCGCTCTCCCTGCCGGTCGGACGCGACGGTGCCGTGCCGGACGGGGCGATGCAAGCGCGGCGCTTGCGATTGACCGGCGTCAATCACATCTCCGGCGATGCAGGCAAACTGCGGGTTATCCGCTTCTCAGCAAGGGAGATTCGCAATGGTCGAGAAATCGCAATCGTCGAGCCTCTGGCCCGCGCTCTACGATCCCTTCCGCTCGCTCGGCGCGCGCGTGGCAGAGATGCTGGCGCCGGCCTCGGACGCCTCCGGCGGCGACGGCGCCTACAGGATCACAATGGAACTTCCCGGCGTCTCCGAGGACGATATCGAGGTGAACGTGGACGCCGGGGTCGTCACCGTGACCGGCGAGAAGAAGGCCGAGCGCGAGGAAAGCGGCGACACCTGGTTCTTCACCGAGCGCCAGTACGGCAGCTTCACGCGGTCCTTCCGCCTGCCGGCGGATGCCGAGGAGGACAAGGTGGAGGGGCACATGAAGGATGGCGTGCTGACCATCACCGTGCCGCGCAGGCAGCCCGACGCGGACGGCGGCAAGAAGAAGGTCGCGATCCGAAAGGGGTGAGGCCGCCGGCGCGTGGCGTGCAGGGAAATGCCGGCACGGCGCGCGATCGGGAGCGGGCGCATGGCGTGCCACGTGGCCGTCCCCGGCGCGTCTTGCATGGCGTCGGGCGCGGCCCCGAGCCCCCGGATCTGGCGCTGCGGCAGAGGACGGCCCTGCGCCTCGGTCGCCGGCGTCGCGTGAGCGCGCGCCGGGGTGGACCCGGAGCCGGTGGGCCGGCCGCGTCCCGCCGGCGCGCGGCAGGGTCTAGTCCGGGCCGAGCGCGGCGACGACCGGGAAATGATCCGAGGCGACGCGCGATGCATCGCTTCGGTGCACGTGGGCCTGCCCGCCGAGGCCCGGCGACAGGATGAAGCGGTCCAGCGCGAAGCGTGGCATACGGGTGTGGAAACTGAGCCCCGCCGGCAGGATCCGCGCGACGTCGGCGAAGGGGGCGAGCGTTCCGACTGCCCGCGGCTCGTTCAGGTCGCCCGCGATGACCCAGCGCGTCGCGCCCTGCGCCCGGATCACCTCGGTCAGGCGTGCCACCGCCACGCGCCGGAATGTCGCCACGAGCGGCAGGTGGCAGCCGACGAGGAAGAGCTCCCCGTCGGGCATCCCGAGGCGCGCCAGCACCGCGCCGCGCGGCTCGAGCCCCGGCAGGTCGATCGCGTCCAGATCGAGGAGCGCGATGTGCGGGGCGAGCGCAATGGTGTTGCCGTGAAAGCCGGTCCGCCCGAGGCCGACGCTCGGGTCGAGCAGGCGCAGGCCCGCGTGCGCTTCCATCGACGCCTGCGACAGGACGGCGCGGCGGGGCGGCACGCGCGTGTCCACCTCCTGAAGCACGGCGATATCCGGCGCGATCTCCGCGAGGACCTCGACGATGCGCGCCGGGTCGCGGCGGCGGTCGAGGCCGACGGCCTTGCGGATGTTGTAGCTGGCGAGGCGGAAGCGCGCGCGCGGCTCCGGCAGGGCAGGGGTCATGGGCATGCCGTCGCAAGCCTAGCAGGCAAGCTGTCGCGGACGCCAGTCTCCGGCCCGCGTGAGCGCCCTGCGCACTCCTGCGCCGTCCGGCCGGTCGCCGCGGCCGCAGGCGGTGCGGGTGTGCGCGGTGACCGGATCCCTGCCGCGGTGCCTGTACCGCTGGGGTCTCCCGAGACCGGGCGGCGCATGGCGTCCTGCCCCGGGCCCGGCTTTCAGGCGGTCTGGCACGACATTGTGCGGGCGCGGCGCTGCCGGTCGCGGCCCCGAAGGTGTG
>NZ_JAWLFS010000237.1:0-4426 GCF_041685465.1 Rhodosalinus sp.
CGGTAGAAGCGCGCCTCGGCGGGGTAGATGTGCTCCTCCATGAACGCCTCGAGGCGCGCTTCGAGTTCTTCGACACGGGCGGATTTCGGTGGGATCATGGCAGTGCCTCCGTTCGGAAAGCCGCCGCGCGGGGGCACGGCGAATGTTGAGGTCATGCTAGGGGCGGCATGGTCGCTTGGCAAGAATGTAGGACGATTTCGATTGACTGTCGTGGCGCCGCAAGGCACCTCCTGCGGGCAGGGAGAGAGGATGTCGTGACCGCAAAAGTCCAGTTGCCCCGCACCGCGTGCGCCGGTACCGGCTCAGCGCCCCGTCCAGACGGGCGCGCGTTTCTCGCCGAAGGCGCGCGCTCCCTCCTGCGCATCCTCGGACGCCTCCACCCGGCGCCAGAGCGCGTCGTTGGCGGCCCAGAGTTCCCCCTCGGCGGTGCTTGCCGCGTCGCGCGCCAGCGCCAGCGCCGAACGCACGGCCAGCGGGGCGTTCTCGGCGATCTGGTGGGCGAGGGCGAGCGCGGTCTCGACCAGCACCCCGGCGGGCACCACGCGGTTGACGAGACCCAGGGCATGGGCGCGCTCGGCCTCGATCGGCTCGCCGGTCAGCAGCATCTCGTTGGCCAGGACCGGGGGGATGCGCCGGGGCAGGCGGATGGTGCCGCCGCCCGCGGGAAAGAGGCCGCGCTTGACCTCGGGCAGGCCGAACTTCGCGCCCTCGGCCGCCACCACCATGTCGCAGGACAGCACCAGTTCGAAGCCGCCCGCCAGCGCCGCGCCCTGCACGGCCGCGATCACCGGCTTGCTGCGCTGCGCATCGGCGAAGCCGGCGAAACGGTCCGGGTCCATGAGACCGGGCCGCTCGCCCGCCGCGAAGGCCGCAAGGTCCATACCGGCGCAGAACACGCGCCCGCGTCCGGCGAGCACGATCGCGCGCACGTCCTCGTCCGCTTCAAGCGCCGGCAGCGCCTCGCGCATCGCGGTCGTCAAGGCATCGTTCACGGCGTTCAGGCGGTCGGGGCGGTTCAGCCACAGGATTGCCACATGCCCCGTTCGCTCGATCTCGATCTCGCTCACCTTGCGCCCCCCGTCGTCGATATCGCCTCAGCCATGCACCGGGGCGGCGCCCGTGTCCACTGTCGCAAATCGCTGGAAGGGAGGAGCCCATGCCCAAGGCCACGCTGACCCGGGAGGGCACGCTCGGCGTGCTCCGCATCGACAATCCGCCGGTCAACGCGATCTCTCCGCAAGTGACGCGCGATCTGGACGCCGCGCTCGACGCCTTCGAGGCCGCCGCCGATCTGGAGGCGCTGGTGATCGAATGCGCGGGGCGCACCTTCGTCGCCGGCGGCGACATCGCCAGCTTCTCGCAGCCCGGATTCTCCGCCGCGCCCTTCAACGCGGTGCTGCGGCGGATCGAGGATCAGGCGCGGCCGGTCGCCGCCGCGCTCTTCGGCACGGTGCTGGGCGCGGGGCTGGAACTGGCCATGGCCGCGCATGTCCGCGTGGCGCATCCGGGCACGAAACTCGGGCTGCCCGAGATCACGCTGGGACTGATCCCCGGCTCGCTCGGCACCCAGCGGCTACCGCGGCTTGCGGGGCTGGAGACCGCGTGGCGGATGATCTCGACCGGCAAGCCGGTGGGCGCGCAGCAGGCGCTCGATGCCGGCATCGTCGACCAGCTGGACGAGACGCCGGCAGAGGCCGCGCGCGCGGCGGCCCGCGCCGCCACGGGCCGTGCGGTGCGCCGCACCCGCGACCTGTCGGTGCCGGCGGGCGCGGACGACGCGGGGCTGATCGAGGCCGCGCGCAGGGAAGGGGAGGCGAAGCCGCATCTGCCGGCCGTGGCCGCCGCCGCCGACGGCCTCGCCGCCGCTGCGGAAAAGCCCTTTGACGAGGGCGAGCGGATCGAGGCCGAGCACTTCGCGCAGCTGCTGCACACGCCCGCCTCGCGCGCCCTGCGGCACGTCTTCTTCGCGGAGCGCGCGGCGGCCAAGATCCCCGGTCTGCCGTCGGACCTGACGCTGCGCGAGGTTGCCACCGTCGGCATCGTCGGCGTCGGCACGATGGGCGCGGGCATCGCGCTGACCTTCGCGCGCGCGGGCTTTCCGGTCACCCTGGTCGAGAATGACGCCGAGGCGCTGGAGCGCGGGCAGGCCAACATCCGCCGCATGCTGGAATCGAGCGTGCAGCGCGGCCGGATGACCGAGGCGGAGGCCGAGGCGCAGCTGTCGCGCATGTCCGGGGCGACGGACATGGGCGCGCTGGCCGAGGCCGACCTGGTGATCGAGGCCGTCTTCGAGGACATGGCGCTCAAGCTCGACCTCGCCGCGAAGCTGGGCGCGGCGATGAAGCCCGGCGCGATCATCGCCAGCAACACCTCGACCCTCGACGTGGATCGGATCGCCGGGGCGACGGGTCGTCCCGAGGACGTGCTGGGCACGCATTTCTTCAGCCCCGCCCACATCATGAAGCTGCTCGAGGTGGTGCGCGGGCGGCTCACCGATCCGGAGGTGCTGGCGACGGTGATGCGCCTTGCCCGGAAGATCGGTAAGGTGCCGGTGGTGAGCGGCGTCTGCTACGGTTTCATCGGCAACCGCATGGCAGAGGTCTACATGCGCGAGTCCGAGGCGATGCAGCTCGAGGGCGCGATGCCCGCGCAGATCGACGGCGTGGCGGAGGACCCGGCCTGGATCGGCATGGCGATGGGGCCATCGCGGATGCTCGACATGGCGGGCGTGGACGTGGGCGCGCGCACGGTGATCGAATGGATCGACAGCGGCGCGGGACCGCAGGACCCGGCCTATCGCGCGCTCTGCCGCGCGCTCTTCGAGGCCGGGCGCCACGGGCAGAAGACGGGTTCAGGCTACTATGCCTACGAGGGGCGCAGGCCGGTGCCCTCGGAGGAGACCGCGGCGCTGGCGGCCGAACTGGCAAAGACGCACGGCGTCGCCCGCCGCGACGCGATCCCGGCGCAGGAGATCTTCGAGCGCCTGCTCTACCCCATGGTGAACGAGGCCGCGGCGATCCTGGAGGAGGGCATCGCCTATCGCCCCGGCGACATCGACGTCATCTGGACGCAGGGCTACGGCTTTCCGGGCTGGCGGGGCGGGCCGGTCTTCATGGCGGACGAGATCGGGCTGTCGGAGATCGTCGCTCGGCTCGATCACTACGCGGAGAGGCTGGGCAACGACCGGGGCTACTGGAGCGTTTCGCCGCTGCTGCGGGATCTCGCGCGACAGGGCGCGCGGCTCTCGGACTGGCGCCCGCAGGACTGAAAGGGAGAGACCCATGAGAGAGGCCGTCATCGTCAGCACCGCGCGCACGGGCATCGGCCGTGCCTATCGCGGCAGCCTGAACGCCACGAAATCGCCCACCCTGGCCGGACATGCGCTGCGCCACGCCGTCGCGCGCGCGGGCGTGGACCCGGCCGAGGTCGAGGACGTGGTGATGGGCACGGTGCTCGCCGCGGGCACCGCCGGAATGAACATCGCGCGCAACGCGGGTTTCGCTGCCGGTCTGCCCGCCGGCGTGGCCGCGCAGACCATGGACCGGCAGTGCGCGTCCGGCCTCATGGCCATCGCCACCGCCGCCAAGCAGATCATGGTGGACGGGCAGACCGTGACCGCCGCCGGCGGGCAGGAGAACATCTCCGCCGTTCAGGACCGCTATTTCACCTGGGCCGCGGAAGAGGCCGACCCCAACGTGATCGCACAGGCCGAACATGCCTACATGCCGATGCTCAAGACCGCCGAGGTGGTGGCGGAACGCTACGGCGTGAGCCGCGAGGCGCAGGACGAATACGCGCTGTCCTCGCAGAGTCGCACGGCGGCGGCGCAGGAGGCCGGCCGCTTCGACGCCGAGATCGTGCCCTTCGAGACCACCATGCTGGTCAAGGACCGCGCGACGGGCGAGGTGCACGAGCGGCCCGTCACGCTCGACCGCGACGAGGGCAACCGGCCGGAGACCACGCTGGAGACGCTGGGCGGGCTGAAGCCCGTCCTGGAGGGCGGCACCGTGACGGCGGGCAACGCCAGCCAGCTCTCCGACGGCGCCTCGGCCTGCGTGCTGATGGAGCGGCGCGAGGCCGAGCGGCGCGGGCTGGAGCCGCTGGGCGTCTATCGCGGCATGGCGGTCGCGGGGCTCGCCCCCGAGGAGATGGGAATCGGCCCGGTCTATGCCGTGCCGCGCCTGCTGGAGCGGCACGGGCTGAAGGTCTCGGACATCGACCTGTGGGAACTCAACGAGGCCTTCGCGGTGCAGGCGCTCTACTGCCGCGACACGCTGGGCATCGACCCCGCGATCTACAACGTCAATGGCGGCGGCATCTCGGTCGGCCATCCCTACGGCATGACCGGGTCGCGGCTGGTGGGTCACGCGCTGATCGAGGGCAGGCGCCGCGGCGCGCGGCATGTCGTGGTCACCATGTGCGTGGG
>NZ_JAWLFS010000238.1:0-4424 GCF_041685465.1 Rhodosalinus sp.
CAGCCCCGGTCCCATCAGCGGGAAGAGCGCCATGATCTGCGCCGCGTGCCCCGAGGAGCAGCAGACCGCGCCCGCGCCGCCCTCCAGCGTCGCCATGCGTTCCTGCAGCACCGCGACGGTGGGGTTGGTCAGGCGGGAATAGATGTAGCCCACCTCCTGCAGGTTGAAGAGCGCCGCGGCGTGATCCGCGTCGCGGAAGACATAGGCCGTGGTCTGGTAGATCGGCGTCTGCCGCGCGCCGGTCGCCGGGTCCGGACGGCTCCCGGCGTGGATCTGCAGCGTATCGAATCCGTAGGCGGGTCCGTCGGACATCTGCGTTCTCCCCTGTTGCTTGCCCCGCGGGCATCGCCGGAGGTGTAGGGCCTTTCTCCCGCGTGCTCAATCGCGCGGGCCGGAGACGCGGGAAAAAGGACGCGGGCGGCGGCGGGGCCTCTGCCGGTGGACCGGCGGTTCGCGGCCGGCGGTCGCCATGGATCCGCGTCCCGCCGCCGGGGGTGTCGCGCGGCCTCCTGTTCTCGGGCGCATCGACGGGGCGTCGCACCACCGCCGCGGGGCCGGGCGGCCGCATCGCCGAGTTGCTCCGATGCGCGTGGTGGGCGGTGACGGACTCGAACCGCCGACATCCTCGGTGTAAACGAGGCGCTCTACCAACTGAGCTAACCGCCCTCGCCGCCGGCGTTTAAGCAGCCCGGGCGCTGCTGGCAAGAGTGCAGGGCGCCGTGGCCGGCCCGCAGCCCCGACGCGCGCGCCCCCTTGCAGCGCACGCCGCCCGGCGCGACAGTCGCAGGCGGAGGGACCGACATGACACGACGCTACGCCGCGCCCCCCGGGGGGCATCCGCCGCAGTCCGACCTGCTCACCGGTCGGGCCGTCATGACCGACGCCTATGCCGTGATCCCGCGCGGCGTGCAGCGTGACATCGTGACCAGCCGCCTGCCGCACTGGGAGGGCACGCGCCTCTGGATACTCGCGCGCCCGCTCTCGGGTTTCGCCGAAACCTTTTCGCATTACGCGATGGAGGTGGCACCCGGCGGCGGCGCGGACCGGCCGGAAAGCGACCCGCGGGCAGAGGGCGGGCTCTTTGTCACCGATGGGGAGCTGCGCCTGCGGAGCGGCCACCTCGACGAGCGGCTCGGACCGGGAATGTTCGCCTATCTCCCGCCCGGCGCCGACTGGCGGCTGCGCGCGGACGGGGAGGCGCCGGCGCGCTTCCACTGGATCCGCAAGGTCTGGACGCCGGTCGAGGGCCTCGCGCCGCCCGAGGCCTTCGTCGCCGACGAGGGGGAGATCGCGCCCGACCCGATGCCGGGAACCGAGGGGCGCTGGGCCACCACGCGCTTCATGGATCCCGACGACCTCCGCCACGACATGCACGTCACGATCGTGACGCTGGCGCCCGGCGCGGCGATCCCCTTTCTCGAGACGCATGTGATGGAACACGGTCTCTACGTTCTGGAGGGACAGGGCGTCTATCGCCTCAACACGGACTGGGTCGAGGTGGAGGCCGGGGACTTCATGTGGCTCCGCGCCTTCTGCCCGCAGGCCTGTTACGCGGGCGGGCCCGGGCCCTTCCGCTACCTGCTCTACAAGGACGTGAACCGCCATGCGCCCCTCGGCCCGGTGGTGGCGGGCTGAAGCGCGTCCGACCGGGGGGCGGCATGATCGCGGACATCGGTGGCTTCGACATCGTGGTGGTCGGGCAGGCGGGGCGGCTCGGCTACGAGGCGGCGCTCTTCGCGGCCTCGCTGCGTCAGCGCAGCCCGGCCTTCGCCGGGCGCCTCTTCGTGGCCGAGCCGCAGCCCGGCCCGCTCTGGCCGCGTGATCCGCGCATCCGCTGCACGGCGACGCGCGCGCTCCTCGACGAGCTCGGCGCCGAGATCCTCCCCTTCGAGAGTAGGCACTTCGGCCACGCCTATCCCTACGGCAACAAGATCGAGGCGCTCGCCGCGCTGCCCGGGGGCCGGCCCTTCGTCTTCTTCGACACCGATACGCTCATCCTCGACGAGGTGACGCAGGTGCCCTTCGACTTCGACCGCCCGGCGGCCTCGCTGCGGGTCGAGGGGACATGGCCGAAGATCGAGCTTTACGGGCCGGGCTACACCGCGATCTGGAAATCGCTCTACGACCGCTTCGGGCTCGACTTCGAAAGCTCGCTCGACCGCACGCAGCCCGACGAGCACTGGCGGCGCTATCTCTATTTCAACGCGGGCTTCTTCCACTACCGCTGCGCGCAGACCTTCGGGCGGCGCTTTCTCGAGATCGCGCTTTCGATCCGCGACGACCCGCCGCCCGAGCTCGTGCTGCAGAGCCTCGACCCCTGGCTCGACCAGGTCGCGCTGCCGCTCGTGATCCATGGCCTCGGCGGCGGACGCGACGCCCTGGACCCCGGCTGGATCGACGGGCGGACGAGTTGCCACTACCGCCTTCTGCCGCTCCTCTACGCGCGCGAGCCCGACCGCGTGGTCGAGACGCTGGAAGAAGTCGCCGCCCCCAACCGTATCAAGGCGGTCCTCAAGCTCCACGAGCCGTTCCGCAAGATGATCTACCATCGCCAGGGCCGGAAGGTCCGGGCGATGTTCGACCGCGACGACCTTCCCCGCCGCGAGCAGGCCCTGCGCAACCGGATCAAGCGCGCCGGCTTCTGGATGCGCTGACCCCGCGCGCCCGATCGTGCCGCTCCTGGGCGGCGCGCGCTGCCGCGCGCAAGATCTCTGGCACTTCGTGCGGTTTCGGGGGCGCTGCCCCCGAACCCCCGGAGTATTTTGTCCAAGGCGATGGTATCGGGGCGCGGGGCCGGGCCCCATCATCTTGGCCGAAATACTCCGGGGGGAGTCGCGCCCCGCGGGCGCGACGGGGGGCAGCGCCCCCCTTCTGTGCGCGCCGCGCCGTCGTCGGCCGCGCAGCGTCCGCGGTCGGCGATCAGCCGCCGGCCTGCTCGGCCTTCAGCTCCTCGACGTCCTTGAACTTGATCGACTCCCCGCAGCCACAGGCGTCGGTGACATTGGGGTTCCTGAACTGGAACCCGGATTCGAGGAGCGCCGTCTGGTAATCGATCTCGGTCCCGAAGAGGAACATCTGCGCCATCGGCGCGATCAGGACGCGGGCGCCGTCCTGTTCGACGACTTCGTCGTTCGGGTCGGGCGTGTCCACGTATTCCATGGTGTATTCCATGCCCGCGCAGCCGCCCTTCTTGACGCCGATACGCAGGCCATGGCGCCCGTCACGGTCCATGAGTTTCGTGATCTGGGTGACCGCCGCCGGGGTTAGGGTGACGGCCTGCTTGCCGGGAATGCCGAACATCTGGCCTCCTTTGCCTTTGGCTCGAAGATAGGCTCCGGGGCCCCGCGGCTCAATGGCCGAGACGGCCCGCCCTTACATGAAGCCGAGTTCGAGCCTGGCCTCGTCGCTCATCATGTCCATGCCCCAGGGCGGATCGAAGACGAGGTCCACGTCCACCTGCCTGACGCCCGGGAGCGGCTCGATCGCGTCGGCCACCCAGCCCGGCATCTCGCCGGCGACGGGACAGCCCGGCGCGGTGAGGGTCATGATCACGTGCACCGCGCCATCCTCCGCGATCTCGACCGTGTAGATCAGGCCGAGGTCGAAGATGTTCACGGGGATTTCCGGGTCGTAGACGCCGCGCAGCGACTCGACGATCTGGTCGTAGAGGGGGTGGTCCGTGCTGGACGGCTTGATCAGCGGCGCGCCCTCCAGCGGCTGGGTTGCATCGTTCATGGGGATCCTCGCCCGGTCTTTCAGACAAGAAACATAGGGAATGAAGGCGCGAGCGTAAAGGGAGCGCGGTTGTTGCCGGCGGGCCGGGGCGGCATATCTTGCGGGAAGGATACCGGCGGACGATGACGATGCGACGGGTGAGCCGCACGCTCTCGAAGACGCTGCGCCGCCTCCGGCGGCCGGCGCACCGGCGGGCCGGTGCCAACGCGGCCGCCAGCACGCTGCTCGGCCGGTCGGGCGAGAATCCGCTTGCCGATTACGACGATCTGCCCGCGCCGCTCCGGCAGTGGCTCGCCGAGGCGGCGATGCCGTGGTCGCCGCGCTCGGCGCTGCGCATCTGGCAGCGCGTGCTGCGCCGCTCGGGCGGCGATGTCGCCAGGGCGCAGGCGGAGATGAGCCGGATCGAGGCCGAGCGCCTCGCCGAGGACGTGGCACGCGTCTGGGGGCCGCAGCATCCCTATCTCGCGTCCCGGCCCGGGCGCGACCGGCCGGGGGTGCGCGCCCCGTCGGCGCCGGAGGTGCGCCGACACCCGCGCCGGTGAGCTGCGTCTCCGTGACGGGCGCGGCGCCCGCGCGGTGCCTCACTCCGCGCTGCGCGTGCCCGTGCTGCGCCGTCTGCGCACCGGCGTCGGGCGCACGCGGCGCTCGATCTCGTCGTAGAGGAGGCCGGCGACGTTCTTTCGGCTGAC
>NZ_JAWLFS010000033.1:0-5759 GCF_041685465.1 Rhodosalinus sp.
GGGCCTTGCCCGATCCTCAGGCCTGAGCGCGGCATCCTGCGGTCAAGGGGCGGCTGAAAGCCATCACGAACTCCCGGTGCGTGCCGTCTCTGTGGAGAAGCGCGGTGACGCGGCGCGTTTTCAGAGGTGGCGATCCCGGTTTTGAGCCCTGACCGCCGTGGTTTCAGCGCGATCACGGCGCGAGCGCCACACCGGACCCGGTCACCGGCATGGCCTCGCTCTACCATGGCGTGCGCCGGGCATATCCCGAAGCGCGG
The DNA here is from genome assembly GCF_041685465.1 of Rhodosalinus sp. NCBI lineage: Bacteria > Pseudomonadati > Pseudomonadota > Alphaproteobacteria > Rhodobacterales > Paracoccaceae > Rhodosalinus > Rhodosalinus sp. The sequence continues at coordinate 258 of NZ_JAWLFS010000033.1, forward strand.
CGCCATCATTGCGCCTGCGACGCAATCCAGCGTTATCGGCCCGGTGAGCGAGAACGGAACGCGCGGGCGACGCGTTGCGCGTGTTGCCCGGCGGCACCGTTTTCCAAGCGCATCCCGACCTGCCGCCGCTCCGCGTTCGAGAACAGCGCGTGCCGGGGCCGGGGCCGTCGCCGGACTGGCAACCAGAGCAGGCTGGCGATCCTGCGGGGAATGCGTTACGCGAGGCGAAATCCGCAGCAGAGCAGAAGATCGTGGCTGGAGAACCGAGCATGCAGATCGAGCGAACGCCGCTCCCCGGTGTGGTTCTTGTTACGCCCTTGCGCCATGGCGACGCGCGCGGGTTCTTTTCGGAAAGCTGGAATCGCGCCCGCATGGCCGAAGCGGGGTTCGATATCGATTTCGTTCAGGACAACCATTCGCTCTCGGCCAGCGCCGGCACGGTGCGGGGACTGCACTATCAGGCGCCGCCGCACGCGCAGATCAAGCTCGTCCGCTGCGGCCGGGGTCGCCTTTTCGATGTCGCGGTGGACATGCGGCGGGGCTCGCCGACCTACGGGCGATGGTGGGGATGTGAACTCAGTTTCGAAAACGGTCGGCAGCTGCTTGTGCCGGAGGGCTTTCTGCACGGATTCATGACGCTCGAGCCGGACACCGAGATCGTCTACAAGTGTTCGGACTACTACGCGCCCGACTGCGATGGCGCCGTGCGCTGGGACGATCCAGCGATCGGGATCGACTGGCCCGAGGTCGGATCGCCGATATTGAGCGGAAAGGACGCCGCCGCCCCGCGACTGGCCGAGGTCGAAAGCCCCTTCGCCTGGGAGGACGAAGCATGAAGCTTCTGGTCACGGGTGGGGCCGGCTTCATTGGTTCGGCCGTGGTGCGCGCGGCGGTGCAGCGCGGCCACGAGGTCGTCAATCTCGACGCGCTGACCTACGCTGCCTGCCTCGACAACGTGGCCGAGGTGGCGGACAGCCCGCTTTACGTCTTCGAGCGGGCCGATATCCGTGACCGTGAAGCCCTGGACAGGATCCTCGCTGCCCATGCGCCCGATGCGGTCATGCATCTGGCGGCCGAAAGTCATGTCGATCGGTCGATCGACGGACCCGGTACCTTTGTCGAGACCAATGTTGCCGGGACTTTCGCGCTTCTGGAGGCCGCCCGCGCCTATTGGACCCGGGCCGGCCGGCCCGAAGAGTTCCGCTTCCATCACATTTCGACGGACGAAGTCTTCGGGTCGCTCGGCCCCGACGGCCGTTTCAGCGAGTCCAGCCCCTATGCCCCGAACAGTCCCTATGCAGCGTCCAAGGCTGCGTCCGACCATCTCGTGCGGGCATGGCATGAAACTTACGGTCTGCCCGTTGTACTGAGCAACTGCTCGAACAACTACGGCCCGTTTCATTTTCCCGAAAAGCTGATTCCGGTCGTGATTCTCAATGCGCTGGCGGGCCGGGAGATACCGGTCTACGGCAGTGGCGAGAACGTGCGCGACTGGCTCTTCGTGGAGGATCATGCCGACGCGCTGCTCACCGTCCTCACGCGCGGGCGGCCGGGGCGGAGCTACAATATCGGTGGCGAAGCCGAAGCGCGGAACATTGACCTCGTCCGCATGATCTGCCGCCTGCTCGACGCTCGGCGCCCCGAGGCGGCGCCCCACGAGCGGCTGGTGACCTTCGTGGCCGACCGTCCGGGGCACGACCTTAGGTACGCCATCGACCCGTCGCGGATCCGCGAGGAACTCGGCTGGCGACCGCAGGTCACGCTCGAGGAAGGGCTCGCGCGAACCGTCGACTGGTATCTGGCCAACCGTGCCTGGTGGGAGGCGCTGCAGGCCCGCGACGGTGTGGGCCGTCGGCTGGGGACCGTGGCATGAAGTTGCTCGTATTCGGCCGCACCGGGCAGGTTGCGCGGGAACTGGCGCGCCGGTCCCCGGATGCCACGTTCCTCGGGCGCGAGGCGGCCGACCTCGCCGATCCCGAGGCCTGTGCCAGCCGGATAGAAGAGACGCGTGCCGAGGTGGTGATCAACGCCGCTGCGTACACGGACGTGGACGCCGCCGAAAGCGATGAGGCTGCGGCGACCGCGATCAACGGGGCAGCTCCGGCGGCGATGGCGCGCGCGGCGCGGGCGCGGGGCCTTCCATTCCTGCATGTCTCGACCGATTACGTTTTCGATGGGTCCGGGTCGCGCCCCTGGCGGACCGACGATCCGACCGCGCCGCTGTCGGTCTACGGCCGCAGCAAGCTCGTCGGGGAAGAAGGCGTGCGAGGTGCCGGCGGTCGGCATGTCATCCTGAGAACCTCCTGGGTGTTCTCGGCGCATGGCAAGAATTTCGTAAAGACGATGCTCCGCCTCTCGCAGACCCGCGACACGCTGCATGTCGTGGAGGATCAGATCGGCGGGCCCACGCCCGCCGCGGAGATCGCCGCGGCCCTCCTGACGCTGGCACATGCGATGCGCGACGGCGCGCCGGGTGGAACGCTGCATTTCGCCGGCTTGCCCCCGACCAGCTGGGCGGGGTTCGCGCGCGAGATCTTCGCCCAGACGGGCCGGCCCGTGACGGTGGAAGGCATCCCGACCCGGGACTGGCCCACCCCAGCCCCACGTCCGCTGAACTCGCGCCTGGAGGCGTCTTCCCTGACGCGATTCGGGCTCATGGCGCCGGATTGGCGCAGTGGCCTGGCTGACGTGCTGGCCGAGCTGAATGCAGGATGACCGACGGTTTGAAGCCAGAACGGGGACAAGGACAGGGATGACGCAGCGCAAGGGGATCGTTCTGGCCGGTGGATCGGGAACACGGCTTTACCCGATCACGATGGGGGTCTCGAAGCAGCTCCTTCCTGTCTACGACAAGCCGATGATTTACTATCCGCTCACCGTGCTGATGCTCGCAGGGATTCGCGAGATCGCCGTCATCACCACAGCGGAAGATCAGCATCAGTTCCGGCGCACACTGGGCGACGGCAGCCAGTGGGGGGTTTCGCTCGAGTATATCGTGCAACCCTCGCCTGACGGGCTCGCACAGGCGTATCTCCTGGCGGAAGGGTTTCTCGCCGGCGCGCCCTCGGCCATGGTCCTCGGAGACAACATCTTCTACGGTCACGGCCTGCAGGACCTTCTGGCCTCCGCCGCCGCGCGTCCCGAGGGGGGCACGGTGTTCGGCTACCACGTGGCCGATCCGGAGCGGTACGGCGTGGTGGAATTCGGCGACGACGGCCGGGTGCTCGCGATCATCGAGAAGCCTGCGCATCCACCCTCCACATACGCGGTGACCGGCCTTTACTTTCTCGACGGCACGGCGCCGGAGCGGGCGCGCGAGGTCGCGCCCTCGGAGCGTGGCGAGCTCGAGATCACGGCGCTGCTCGAGTCCTATCTCGCCGACGGGTGTCTGACGGTGGAGCGCATGGGGCGCGGCTATGCATGGCTGGACACGGGCACCCATGCGTCCCTGCTGGACGCGGGCAATTTTGTTCGTACCCTCGAACAGCGGCAGGGGCAGCAGGTCGGCAGCCCGGAAGAGGTGGCGTTCAAACTGGGATGGATCGACGGTGAACGGCTCTCGGCGCGTGCGCGGATGTACGCCAAGACGGATTACGGCGCCTATCTTGCCGGCCTGGCCGGGCAGTCCGGGCCGCGATCCTGACCGCGCCGGGTATCGCGACCTCATGACAGGAACATCCGTGCTTCGGAGCGGAGCCCGGTCCGCGCCGCCGGTCGGGGAGGAGCGCTCCGGCCCGACTGTGGCCATCCTGATGGCGGTGCGGAACGGGGCGGCGACCCTGCCCGAACAGCTTGCAAGTTTCGCGCGGCAGACACACGGGGACTGGTACGTTCTCGCGGGCGATGACGGATCCGATGACGCGTCGCGGACGGTGCTGGAGGACTTCGCGGCGCAGGGACATCCGCTGCGGGTCATCGACGGTCCGTGCCGCGGCGCCGCGGCGAACTTCCTGTCGCTCGTCCATGCCTTCCGGGCCGACGCGGCGGACGGCACCTGGATGGCGTTTTCCGATCAGGACGACGTTTGGCTTCCCGACCGGATCGAGCGGGGGGTGGCCGCGCTCGCGGGTGTCGAGGGTCCCGCGCTTTATTGCAGCCGGACATGGGTCACCGACATGGCTCTCGTCGAACGGCGCATGTCCGCACCGCGCCCGCGGCCGGCGGCATTTCGCAACGCGCTGGTGCAGAACATCGCCTCCGGCAATACGATCCTGCTCAACGCTGCGGCCGCGGCCATGGTCGCCTCGGCGGCCGGGGAAGCGGAGCGGGTCGTGGTTCACGACTGGTGGATTTACCAACTCGTGACAGGGGCAGGCGGCCGCGTCGTGCATGACGACCTGCCCACGGTTCTTTACCGTCAGCACGGGACCAATCAGATCGGAGCCAACGACGGCGCGCGGGCCCGCCTGCGCCGCATCGCCATGATCATGGACGGCACCTTCCGGGCGTGGAACGACATCAACATCGAGGCGCTGCAGCGGTCGGCCCATCGCCTGACCCGGGAGAACCGGGCCTGCCTGGCGGCCTTCGCAGACGTGCGCGGACGCCCGCTCGCGGCACGGCTGGCAGGTCTTGCCCGGTTGCGCCTCTACCGCCAGAGCCGCGCTGCGACCCTTGCACTCTGGATCGCCGCCGCCCTCGGCCGTCTCTGACGCCAGAGCATTTCGCAGACAGCTCGCCTCATGCCCGGCTGGCTTGCCGCAAGCGGTGGGACACTGCCGGCTCGACCGCGCCGACATCTTGACCCAACGTCATCTTCAGGGGAAGCTGCCGTTGAACGAGAGGCCACTCGCAGAATGTCAGTCGGAGGGCATTCGCGGGTCGAAAGATTGGGCGCGACGATGAGCACGAAAGTACAATATGGCTGGGTGATCCAGCAGCAGGCCGCGGTCATTCCGGGCATGAACTTCGGACCGGGGTGGCTTCGTGGCAAGCAGAGCGCCGGGCCGGTCACCAACGGTTACGCGCACAACCTGCTCTGCAAGGACATCGTGTTCTACGGCAACGGCAAGCATGCCTTGGGCGCCATCGTGCAGCAAATGAGGTCGATGAACCGCGTCAAGGTTCGCTGCGGGATCTATCCCGGCATGAAGATCGAGACTTTCAAGGAGTCCGAATTCGGCGGCGGCATGGATCAGGTGCAGGTCACGGCGACCGAGAAGGACATCACCCGGAAACCCTACTACCTTTATGCCTTCAAGAAGGAAGCGAGCGACCATTCCTTCGCCTCGCTCGTGACGTCCCTTGGCAGCATGGCGACGGGCTTCGTTCCGTCCGGCGAAATCAACAGCCTGTTGCGTGGCGCGATCGATGCGGGGGCGACACTGCACCAGCAGGGCAAAAACCTGATGCCGGACAAGGCTGCGCTGCAGAAGGCCATGAAGAGCAGTCATGTCTGCGTCGTGCTGACCGGCCGCCGGATGCATTCCCGCACGCCCATCGTGCAGCACTCCCACACCCATACGATGCCCACCCTCGCGGAGGACATCGTGAAGGCCGTGA
>NZ_JAWLFS010000033.1:5859-18092 GCF_041685465.1 Rhodosalinus sp.
TGCTGACCGGCCGCCGGATGCATTCCCGCACGCCCATCGTGCAGCACTCCCACACCCATACGATGCCCACCCTCGCGGAGGACATCGTGAAGGCCGTGAAGGCGGCGGCATGAAGCCCGCGCCGGCTGGGCGGCGCGCTGACGGCGCCTCGGCTGCGGGCCCCGAGCGCCGTGCAGCCACCGAAGATGGACTACAGGTCGTCGAGCGTGCTCCAGCTCGGAACACAAGCGGCGGACAACAAGCCACATCGGACATGCATTGGCAGCCCGTATCGACCCCTGATCTCCACGTTCAAGTGCGGGCATCCTCACCGACAGACGAACAGACCGTGCCGTGAGGCGCCTGACAAGAGGACCGGCGCGCTTCCGCGAGAGGGCATTCCGGGGCCCCGGGGCGGATGCTCCGCCGGCGCGTCATCCGGCTTCGGCGGCGTCGTCGAGGCGGAGTTCGACGCGGCTGCGGCCCTGCCAGTGATTGAGTTCGAGCCGGCCGGCGACGTGGAAGCGCGCGCCGCCGTGCGCCTCGAGGCGGGGGCCGAGCGGGCCGTCGTAGGCGCCGAAGGCGATGGCCCCGATCCGCCCGCCCTCGCCGTCATCGAGCTCGAGCTTCAGGTGGGACTCGCCCACGCGTCGGGCGTGGCGCACCGCGAGCGACGGGAAGGCGAAGCGTGGCGCGGGCGCGCCGGCGCCGTAGGGACCTGCCGCCTCCAGCGCCTCGACGAGCTCGGGGGTCGCGGCGCGCGGCATGAGAATCGCGTCCACCTTGAGCGCGGCGGCGCGTTCGGCGCCGGCGCCCTGCCGGGCGAGCAGCTCCGCAAGCCGCGCCATCGCGTCCTCCAGCCGGTCCGGTGCCACGGTGAGGCCGGCGGCCATCCTGTGCCCGCCGCCCTTGACCAGAAGCCCTTCGCCGGCGAGGCGCTGCACCGCCGCGCCGAGGTCCACGCCCGAGACCGAGCGGCCGGAGCCCTTGCCTTCGGTCCCGTCGAGGCCGATCACCACGGCCGGGCGATTGGTCATCTCCTTGAGCCGGGAGGCGACGATGCCGACGACGCCCGGGTGCCAGCCCTCGCCGGCGGCCCAGACGAGCGGCGCGTCGAGCCCGCGCGCCTCCGCCTGCGCGAGGGCGGCGTCGCGCACCCGGGCCTCGATCGCGCGGCGCTCCTCGTTGAGCGCGTCGAGCCGCTCGGCAAGGGCGCGGGCCTCCTCCGGGTCGGGCGTGGCGAGGAGACGCGCGCCGAGGTCGGCCTGCCCGACACGGCCGCCCGCGTTCACCCGCGGCCCGAGCGCGAAGCCGAGCGCCGCCGAATCCGGGGCGCGCGACAGCCGCGCGACATCGGCGAGCGCGACGAGGCCCGGGCGCGCGCGCCTGCCCATGCGGTGGAGGCCGGCGCGCACCAGCGCACGGTTCACGCCGCGCAACGGCGCCACGTCGGCCACGGTGGCGAGCGCCACCAGATCCAGCATCGCCATCAGGTCGGGCCCGGCGTGGCCGCTCTCGCGCAGTTGCCGCCCGGCCTCCACCAGCATCAGAAAGACCACCGCCGCGGCGCAGAGGTGGCCAAGGTCGCCCGCCTCGTCCTGCCGGTTGGGGTTCACCACGGCATGCGCCTCGGGCAGCGTCTCTCCGCCGAGGTGGTGGTCGAGGATCACGACATCCGCGCCGTCGGCCGCCGCCACCGGCGCATGACTCAGCGTGCCGCAGTCCACGCAGAGGATCAGGTCATGGTCGGCGGCGAGCTTGCGCATGGCGGGGACGTTGGGGCCGTAGCCCTCGTCGATCCGGTCCGGGACATAGAGCGTCGCCCTGCGCCCCTGCTGGCGCAGCCAGTCGAGCAGGAGCGCCGCGCTCGCGCCCCCGTCCACGTCGTAGTCGGCGAAGACCGCGATCCGCTCGCCGCGGCGCACCGCCTGGAGGAACCGCGCCGCGGCGCGCTCCATGTCGTGCAGGCTCCGCGGGTCGGGCAGAAGATCGCGCAGCTTCGGGTCGAGATAGGTCTCGGCCTCCTCCGGCGTGATGCCGGCGCGGGCGAGCACGGCGCAGAGCGGCAGGGGGCGTCCGCTCGCCTGCGCGAGCGCCTCGGCCGCGCGCGCGGTCTCGGCCGACGGCCCACGCCAGCGTCGCCCCGTCAGGGACGTCTCGACTCCGAGAAAGGCCTGCTCGGTTTCCAAAGCCCCCGTGCGGGGCGGCGCCCCGTCCTTCCTGATCGGTGCCGCCGGTCCCCGGCGGCGGCCTCCTCAGCTCAGCGCGACCGGCGTCTTGTAGCGCATCCGCCGAACCGAGCCGGTCTTGGAGCGCATCAGGATCGTCTCGGTCGTGAGCCAGCCGGGCTCGCGCTTGATGCCTGGCAGGAGCGAGCCGCCCGTCACGCCCGTCGCGGCGAAGATCACGTCGCTGCCGGCCATGTCGTCGCGGGTGTAGATCCGGTCCAGATCGGTCAGCCCGGCCTTGGCGGCGCGCCCGCGTTCGTCGTCGTTGCGGAAGGTGAGCCGGCCCTGGATCTGCCCGCCCATGCACTTCAGCGCGGCGGCCGCGAGCACGCCCTCCGGCGCGCCGCCCCGGCCCATGTACATGTCGATGCCGGTGACTTCGGGCTCCGCGCAGTGCATGACGCCGGCCACGTCGCCGTCGGTGATGAGCCGGATCGCCGCGCCGGTGGCGCGCACCTCGGCGATCATCGCCTCGTGGCGCGGCCGCTCGAGGATGCAGACCGTGATGTCGGAGGGGCCGCAGCCTTTCGCGGTGGCGAGCGCGGAGACCCGCGTCGCCGGCGGCATGTCGAGATCGACGATGCCATCGGGATAGCCCGGCCCGATGGCGAGCTTGTCCATGTAGACGTCCGGCGCGTGCAGGAGGGTGCCGCGCGGGCCCATCGCGATGACGGTCAGCGCGTTGGGCATGTCCTTGGCGGTGAGCGTCGTGCCCTCCAGCGGGTCGAGGGCGATGTCCACCGCCGGGCCGCGCCCGGTGCCGACCTCCTCGCCGATAAAGAGCATCGGCGCCTCGTCGCGTTCGCCCTCGCCGATGACGACGACCCCGGAAATGTCGAGGCTGTTGAGCTGGTCGCGCATCGCGTTGACGGCGGCCTGATCGGCGGCCTTCTCGTCGCCGCGGCCGACGAGGCGCGCCGAGGCGAGCGCCGCCTGCTCGGCCACGCGTGCGAGCCCGAGCGAGAGCATCCGGTCGTCGAAATCGGGGGCGGTCATGTCACTGTCCTGTTATCGAAATGTGCCGACCGGTGTAGCCGCCGCCGCCGGGGCTGACAAGCGACGGGGGCCGCGCATCGGCCCCGTGCGGGGCCTCTTCGCGCGTTTCACATCATCGAGGGCAGGTACAGCACGAGCCCCGGCGCCGCGAGCAGGATGGCGAGGCGCAGGATGTCCACGAGCCAGAAGGGCGTCACGCCTCGGAAGATCGTGCCCGTCGAGACGTCCCCCACCACGCCGCGCAGGATGAAGACGTTCAGCCCCACGGGCGGGGTGATCAGGCTGATCTCGACGACGACCACGACCACGATGCCGAACCAGACCGGATCGAAGCCGAGCCCGGTCACCAGCGGAAAGAAGATCGGCACCGTCAGCAGCAGCATCGAGAGGCTCTCGAAGACCATGCCGAGCAGGATGTAGATCGCGAGGATGATCGCCATCACCATCCACGGCGCGAGGCCGAGGTCGGCGACGAGGCTGCGCAGCGCCTCCGGCAGTCCCGCGATGTTGACGAAATTCGAGAAGATCCACGCCCCGATCAGAACCGCGAAGAGCGAGGCCGTGGTGAGCGTCGTCTCGGTCAGCACCTCGCGGATGTCCGTGAAAGAGAGGCGCCCGCGGAAGACGGCGATCAGGAAGGCACCCATCGCGCCCATGCCCGCGGCCTCGGTCGGCGAGAAGGTCAGGTAGATCGGCCAGACGTCGAGCACCCCGTAGAGCCCGCCGATCACGAGGAAGAAGAGCAGCAGCACCGCCCAGACGCCCTTGAGCGCCGCGATCCGCTCGGGCCAGGCCGCGCGTGGCGCGGAGGGCCCGTCCTCGGGGCGGCGCCAGATCGAGAGGCGGACGGCAGCGAGATAGAGCAGGATGCCGAGCGCGCCGGGGATGATGCCCGCGATGAAGAGCTTGCCGATCGAGGTTTCGGTCAGGAGCCCGTAGATCACGAGGATCACCGACGGCGGGATCAGGATGCCGAGTGTTCCGCCCGCCGCGATCGAGGCGGTCGAGAGGCTGTCGGCGTAGCCGTATTTCCGCATCTCCGGCATCGCGACCTTGGACATCGTCGCGGCGGTGGCCAGCGACGAACCCGAGATCGCCGCGAACCCGCCGCAGGCGACGATCGTCGCCATGGCCAGGCCGCCCTTCAGATGGCCGAGGAAGGCGTTGGAGACGGCATAGAGCTCGCGCGAGATGCCGCCCTTGTTCACGAAGAGCCCCATCAGGATGAAGAGCGGCACGATGGAAAGACCGTAGTCCTGCGCCGTGTCGATGACGAGCCGGCCGACCATGCTGATCGCCGCGCGGTAGTTCGTCTCGAGCGCGAAGCCCACGAGTCCGACGAGGCCCATCGCGAAGGCGATGGGCATGCGCAGGAGCACCAGCACCAGAACGGCGCCGAATCCGATCAGGGAAGCGGTCATTTGTTGGAAAACTCGGACAGGAGGGACGGACGGAAGAGCGTCACGAGGCCGCGCAGGATCATCACGGCGGCGGCGGCGAAGGTCATGATGGCGATGAACCAGGCGATGAAGAAGGTCGGGATCGACAGGTACTCGGTCGTGTCCCCGTAGCTGCGCGCCCGCTCGGCGAGCACGACGATGCGCTCGGCGGGAAAGAGCAGGATCCCGCCGCAGACGATCTGGATCAGCCCGTCGCGCACCCGCGCGAGGCGAAAGCGCTGGAAGACGCCGTCGAGCAGGTCGACCGAGATGTGCTCGTCACGCCAGCTCAGCATCGGCAGGGCGGCGAAGACGAGGATCGCCATGGCCATCCGGATGAGTTCGGTCGCCGCCTCGATCGGTGCGTTGAAGGTCGAGCGCAGCATGACGTCGGCGAATGTCAGCACCATCAGGCCGAACAGCCCCGCCGCGGCGAGGATCACCGGAATCCAGAGCGCCCGGCGGAAGATCTGCAGTATCGCTGTCATGAACGGGTCGTCCCCAGACCGGAAAGCGCGCGGGCCGGAGGCGGCCCGCGCGTGTCGCTTGTGCGCCGGATCACTCGGCGGCGGCGTCCATCTCCTGCTGGACCATCTCGTGCGCCGCTTCGGCGTCGATCCCGGCCTCGTCGAGTTCGGCGAGGACATCCTCGATCACCATTGCGGCGACCTCTTCGAAGCGCGCCTGATCCTCCTCCGAGGCGGTGACGATCGCGTTGTCCTCGGCCTCCAGGGTCGCCTCGGTCGCGCGGACGTCGGAGGCCTGCCACGCGGCGCCCATCATGCGGCTCGCCGGCTCGCCGAAGACCTCTTCCTCGAGAGCGGTCTGCACGTCCTCGGGCAGGCTCTGGAAGCGCTGTTCGCTCATGATGACGCCGAAGGACCCGCGGTAGAAGCCGCCCGGCATCTCGTAGACGGTCTTGGCGACCTCGTTCAGCTTGAAGCCGATGCGCTCGCCCATGTTCATGGTCACCGCGTCGGCGGCGCCCGATTCGAGTGTCTCGTAGACCTTGGGCGCCGGCACCTGGATGCCGGTCATGCCGAGCTCCTCGGCGACGTCCGTCGCCACGCCGCCGGGCAGGCGGGTCTTGAGCCCGTCGAGATCGTCGAGGGTTTCGACCTGCTGATTCGCATGGACCTGCGCCGGGCCATGCGTGGTCAGCGCGATCACCTTGACCCCGCGGTGCTCCTCCAGCGCGGCGAGATGCTCCTCGTGGACGCGCCAGTAGGCCACGCTCGCCGCCTCGGCATCGCCCTCGTAGCCGGGCAGCTCGATCAGCTTGGTGCCGACGAAGCGGCCCGGCTGATAGCCGTGAAAGATGATCGACATGTCGGCCGCGCCGTCCATGACAAGATCCATCTGCGCCGGGGGCGGCGCGAGGCCCATGACGAGCTCGCCGGTCACGGCACCGTCGGTGGCCTCCTCCATCATGTCCACCAGGGTCTCGAACATGTCGACGTTGACCGGGTGGTTGGGCGGCAGCCAGGTGGAGATGCTGAGCGTCTCCTGCGCCTGTGCCGCACCCGCGAGACCGACGGCCAGCGCCGTCCCGCCCAGAATTTTCGTCAGCTTCATCGGATCGTGCCTCCCTACACGCCGCCGGGCCTTCGGTTCCGCTTGCGCCCGGCTAGAATATGAAATGTCATATATCTGTCGAATCGCGCCGTGTGAACCGAAGTTTTTAAAATCGACCACACGGTCGGTTTTGTTGTCAAGCCTGTCCCGCGCTGTCAGACTGCGACTCCGGGCCACGGCGAGGGAGGAGCGAGCCATGACCGATGCGACCGACCTGCACCATGACGATCCAGAGACCGCGCGCGTCGCCCGCGGTTTCGATCTCGCGGACCCGCCCGAGGGCTTCGCGGCCGATCCCTTCCCGGTCTACGACGCGCTGCTGCGCCATGCCCCCGTGCTGCCGCAGCCCGACGGCTCGGTCCTGCTGTCGCGCTACGCGGACCTCGACCAGGTCTATCGGGACACGACGCGCTTTTCCTCGGACAAGCACGTGGCATTCGCCCCCAAGTTCGGCCGCGAGAGCCCCCTCTACGAGCATCATACCACGTCGCTGGTGTTCTCCGATCCGCCGCTGCACACCCGCGTGCGCAAGATCATGACCTCCGCCCTGACGCCGCGGGCGATCCGGCGCATGGAGCCGGGGTTGATCGCGACGGTGGACCGTCTGCTCGACGCGATGGAGGAGAAGGAGCGCGCCGGCGACACGGTCGACCTCGTCGAGGACTACGCCAGCACGATCCCGATCCAGATCATCGGCAACCTGCTCGACGTGCCGATGGACGAGCGCGGGCCGCTCCGGGACTGGTCGCTGGCGATCCTCGGTGCGCTCGAGCCGGTGCTCTCGGAGGCGGAGCTCGCCCGCGGCAACCGCGCGGTCGAGGATTTCCGGTCCTATCTCGAGGATCTCGTCGCGCGTCGCCGCGCGCGTCCCGGCGATCCCGAGACGGACGTCCTGACGCGGCTGATCCGGGGCGAGGGCGCGGATGCGCAGCTCTCGGAAACGGAGCTTCTGCAGAACTGCATCTTCATCCTGAACGCGGGCCACGAGACGACGACGAACCTGATCGGCAACGGCCTCGCCGCGCTGCACGACTGTCCCGACGCGCGGGCGCAGCTTCTGGCGGACCCGGAGCTGATCCAGCCCGCGGTGGAGGAGATCCTGCGCGTCTTCTCTCCGAATCAGCTGGGCAACCGCGAGACGACCGAGGAGGTCGTCTTCGGCGGCGTGCGGATCCCGGCGGGCACCAACCTTCATCTCTGTATCGGCGCCGCGAATCGCGATCCCGCGCAGTTCCCCGATCCGGGCCGCTTCGATATCGCGCGCAAGCCGAACAGGCACCTCGCCTTCGCAGGCGGTCCGCACGTCTGCGTCGGGCTGACGCTCGCGCGGCTCGAGGGACGGATCGCCATCGCGCGGCTGCTGGAGCGGTTCCCGCGCTACGCGGTCCTGCCCGGCCGCGCCCTCGGCGGGCGGATGCGCTTCCGCGGCTACGCGCGGCTGCCCGCGCGCCTGATGCCGTGAGCGCCGGCCGAAAATTCTTCGGACGAAGAATTTTCTGCGGGCAACCTCGCGCAGCGATCGGGGGGGAAGATTTTTCGGGCGAAAAATCTTCGGCCCCGGCGGGTCACTCCTGCGCCGGGTCGAGCTCTTCGATCAGCGTCGCAAGGGCCTGCTTGATCCGTGCCGCGTCGCCGCCTTCGAGCTTGGCGAGAAGCGCGGCCTCGTGGCGTCTGGCATCCGCGACGAGCCGGTCGGCCAGGGTGCGGCCCGCCGGCGTGAGGTAAACCCGCACGCGCCGCCGGTCCGCCGCGTCGCCGCGCCGCGTCACCCAGCCCTTGGCGTCCATCTGCGCGATGATCTTCGTCAGCCGTGACTGCTCCACCAGCGCGTAACCGGCAAGGCGCGTGACCATCTCGCCGTCGCGATCGACGAGACAGGCGAGCACGCGCCATTCCGGCACGCGGACACCCTTGGCACGAACCTGCGCGTGGAACTGCGCGCTTGCCGCCTCGCTCGCCGCCGCAAGCAGGTAAAGCAGGTAGTCGGGCACGAAGCCGTGCTTCGCCCCCTCCCCGCGTGTCGTCGCCCCGGCCGGTGCATCCATGAGCGTTGCCTCGGAAAAAATCTCTTGACGGTCAATATATGAAATTTCATGTTTAAGCGTAAGGGAGGATATCGTGACCACGCACCGCCTGCGCATCGAAGCCAAGACAGCCCTCGCCGACCGGATCGCGGAGTTCACCCTCGCGCCGGTCGAGGGCAGACTGCCGCCCTGGGCGCCCGGGGCGCACCTGCGGGTCGCGCTCCCGGACGGCGGCGACCGCGCCTATTCGCTCGTGGCTTTCGGCCCCGTGCCGGAGGCGCCGGACCGCTACACCATCGCCGTGCAGCGTGAGGACGACGGCGCGGGCGGCTCGCGTGTCATGCACGGTCTGGCGGAAGGCGACGAGATCGAGGTCACCGCGCCCGAGTGCGACTTCCCGGTGCGCACCGATGCGCCGGCGCTCCTGCTCGCCGGCGGGATCGGCATCACGCCGCTGATCTCGATGGCGCATGCGCTGAAGGCGGCCGGCACGTCCTTCCGGCTCCTCTACGCGGCGCGCTCGCGTGACGCGATGGCCTACCGCGAGGCGCTTGCCGACGGCCTCGGCGACGCCTTCACGGCGCATTTCGACGACGCGGCGGCCGGTCCTCTCGACCTTGCCGGTCTGATCGGGGGCATGGCCGCGGAGGAGCATCTCTACGTCTGCGGGCCGCGGCCGATGATCGACGCGGCGCTGTCACAGGCGGAGGCCTGCGGCATCCCGCGCGACCGGGTGCATGTCGAACTCTTCGACAATGCCTCCGCCGGGGCGCAGGCGGGCGACGACAGCTTCGAGGTCGAGATCGCCTCCACCGGCGAGGTCGTCACCGTTCCCGCCGGCCAGACCATCATCGAGGCCCTCGAGGAGGCGGGCCACGACCTGATCCACGATTGCCAGCGCGGCGACTGCGGCATCTGCCAGACGGAGGTTCTGGAGGGTGTGCCGGATCACCGCGACGTCGTGCTCTCCGAGGCCGAGCGCGCGGAGGGCAAGCTCATGCAGATCTGCGTCAGCCGGGCGAAGACGCCGCGGCTGAAGCTCGATCTGTGACGCCGCCCAAGGCGTTTCGAAACGCCTTGGGCACGCGGTTTGGAAACCGCGTCGAAGCCGCTTGCAAGCGGCTTCGCGCGGCCCCGAAGGGAGGAGCCTGATGGGACGCTACACCGACAATCCCGAGGCCGTGGCCGGCCTTTTCCGCGGCGGCGCGGTGCACCGCGACGTCTACACCGACGCGGAGGTGTTCCGGCTGGAGATGCGGCATCTGTTCCGCAACGCCTGGGTCTTCGTGGGCCACGACAGCCAGACGCCGGACAAGGGCGACTATTTCACCACGCAGGTCGCCGATCAGCCGGTCATCATGGTCCGGCACTCGGACGGCGAGATCAAGGTGCTCTACAACCGCTGCCCCCACAAGGGCACGAAGATCGCCATCGACCGCAGCGGCAACACCGGCAAGTTCTTCCGCTGTCCCTATCATGCGTGGTCCTTCAAGACCGATGGGTGCCTGCTCGCGATCCCGCTCAAGAAGGGCTATCAGGAGACGGGCTTCGAAAGGAGCGAGGGCGCGAAGGGCATGACCGCCGTGGGCGCGGTCCGCAACTACCGCGGTTTCGTCTTCGCCCGGCTCGCGGAAGAGGGCATCTCCTTCGAGGAGTTCTTCGGCGAGAGCCTCTCGTCGCTCGACAACATGATCGACCGCTCGCCCGAGGGCCGGCTGGAGGTTGCCGGGCCGCCGCTCCGCTACATGCACAAGTGCAACTGGAAGATGCTGGTCGAGAACCAGACCGACACCTGCCACCCGATGGTGGCGCATGAATCCTCGGCCGGCACGGCGGTGCAGATCTGGAAGGAACTGGGCTACACCGAGGACGACCCGAAGCCCCCCGCGATGGAGATCATCGCGCCCTTCATGTCCCCTTACGAGTTCTTCGAGGAGATGGGCATCCGCACCTGGCCCAACGGGCACGGCCATACGGGTGTCACGCAGTCGATCCACTCGAAATACACGCAGATCCCCGGCTACTGGGAGGCGATGGTCGAGGGCCACGGCGAGGAGAAGGCCGCGCGCATCCTCGGCGAGAACCGGCACAACACGGTCTATTTCCCCAACATCATGATCAAGGGGCCGATCCAGCAGCTGCGCGTCTTCATCCCGCTGGCCGCGGACAGGACGCTGGTGGAAAGCTACATCTACCGCCCCGTGGGCGCGCCCGACGAGCTGGTGGCGCGCAACGCGATGTACAACCGCATGATCAACGCGCCGACCTCGATCGTGGGTCATGACGATCTGGAGATGTACGAGCGCGCGCAGGAGGGGCTGCACTCGGACGGCAACGAATGGGTCAACGTCCAGCGGCTCTACACGGGGGACGAGGACTACACCGAGGAAAAGGTGGAGAACGGCACCACCGAGCGCCAGATGCGCAACCAGTTCCACGCCTGGGTGAAGTTCATGACACGGGACATGGGAACCGCCCCGACGCGGGAGGCCGCGGAATGAGCGTGACGCGCGACGATCTGATCGACTTCGTCTACGACGAGGCGCGCATGCTGGACGAGGGCCGCTGGGACGCGTGGATCGCCCTCTGGTTGCCGGACGGGCACTACTGGATGCCGCTCGACTGGAAGCAGGAGGACCCGCACCACGTCACCTCGCTGATGTACGAGGACATCTTCATGCTGAAGCTCAGGGTGGAGCGGCTCAACGGTGCGCGGACCTTCAGCCAGAAGCCCAAGAGCCGCTGCCATCATGTCCTGCAGCGCCCCTTCGTGGACGAGATGAACGACGAGACGGGTGAATACGTCACCACCACCTCGATGCACTACGTGGAGACGCGGCAGGACGAGCAGCAGCTTCTCGCGCTCACCGCGCGGCACGAGCTGCGGCAGGTCGACGGCGCACTCCGCATCGCCAACAAGCGCGTCGATCTGCTGAACTGCGACGCGGCCTTCGGCAACATCCAGCTGCTGCCATGATCGATGCAGGCGTAGAGACCGTGCACGGCGCCTTCGCCGCGGCGGCCGCGCGCTGGCCGAATCGTGGCTTTCTGCACGTCGTGCCCGAAACGGCCGAGGTCTACGGCATCGCGGCGGGCGAAATCACCTATGCCGAGGCCGCGGCGGAGGTGGACCGGCTGACCGCCGCGCTGGCGGCGGCGGGCTACGGCGAGGGGTATCGCGTGATGCTCCTCATGGAGAACCGGCCGGCCTTCTTCCACTGGTTCCTCGCGCTCAACCGGATCGGCGCCTCCATCGTGCCGCTCAATCCCGATCTCCGGACCGCGGAACAGGCCTACATGATCGGACACGCCGAACCCGCGCTCGCCGTCGCGCTGCCCGCGCGATGCGCCGAGCTGCGTGCGGCCGCCGTCGAGGCGGACGTCGAGATGCCGGTGATCGCGCCGGGAGAGCCGCTGCCCGCGCCGCGGGAGGGCGCGCGCGTGGCCCTGCGCGACGGGGACGCGGCCGATCGCGAGGCCGCGCTCCTCTACACCTCCGGCACCACCGGTCAGCCCAAGGGCTGCGTGCTTCCCAACACTTACTTCCTGCTCTCGGGGACCTGGTATGCGGGCACGGGCGGGCTCTGCGCACTCTCCGAGGACGGTGAGCGGATGATCACGCCGCTGCCGCTTTTCCACATGAACGCGCTCGCCGTCTCCTTCATGGCGATGATCGCGGTCGGCGGCTGCCTGATCCCGCTGGACCGGTTCCACCCGAAAAGCTGGTGGAAAAGCGTGCGCGAGAGCGGCGCGACCTGCCTGCATTACCTTGGCGTCATGCCCTCGATCCTGATGGGGATGGCGGAATCGCCCGACGACCGCGCGCATCGCGTCCGCTTCGGCTTCGGCGCCGGGGTCGATCCCAAGCTGCACGCGGCCTTCGAGGCGCGCTTCGGCTTCCCGCTGGTGGAGGCCTGGGCGATGACCGAGACCGGCTCCGCCGCCACCATCGCCGCCAACCGCGAACCGCGCCGCGTGGGCGAAAGCTGCCT
>NZ_JAWLFS010000239.1:0-4406 GCF_041685465.1 Rhodosalinus sp.
GAGGTCGCCGAGAAATAGGCGCGCCCGTAGCCGCCCGTCGCCAGCACCACCATCTTGGCGGAGAAGACGTGCATCGAGCCGTCGTCGAGTTTCCAGCAGAGCACGCCCTCGCAGCGGCCGTCGTCGCCCATCAGAAGGTCGATGGCGAAATACTCGATGAAGAACTCCGCCTTCTGCTTGAGCGACTGGCCGTAGAGCGTGTGCAGGATCGCGTGGCCCGTGCGGTCGGCCGCGGCGGCGGTGCGCTGCACCGGCGGGCCCTCGCCGAACTCGGTCGTGTGGCCGCCGAAGGGGCGCTGATAGATGCGGCCGTCCTCGGTCCGCGAGAAGGGCACGCCGTAGTGCTCGAGCTCGTAGACCGCCTGCGGCGCCTCGCGCGAGAGATACTCCATCGCGTCCACGTCGCCGAGCCAGTCGGAGCCCTTCACCGTGTCGTACATGTGCCACTGCCAGTGGTCGGGGCCCATGTTGCCGAGCGACGCGGCGATGCCGCCCTGCGCGGCGACGGTGTGCGACCGCGTCGGGAACACCTTGGTCACGCAGGCGGTGCGCAGCCCCTGTTCGGCCATGCCCAGCGTCGCGCGAAGGCCGGAGCCCCCGGCGCCGACCACCACCACGTCGTAGTCATGCGTTTCGTAATCGTATGCGGCCATCTCGGTCTCCGGTCTCTCAGAGGGCGATCTTCGCCACGGCGAAGACGCCCGTCGCGGCGGCGGCGTAGCTGAGGCAGATCATCAGGAGGATCAGTACCTTCTGCCGTGTGCCGTGGACATAGTCCTCGATCATGGTCTGAACACCACCACGGAAATGGATGAAGCCCACGAGCAACGTCAGGATCGCCACGATCGCCGGGAAGGGGCGCTGGTAATAGGCGACCACCTCCTCGTGGCTGCCGCCGAGCGCCTGCCCGAAGGTGAAGATGAAGGCCGGGATCAGCCCGACCAGCGCCACGGAGGAGACGATCATGCTCCAGTGGTGTTCGGTGCCGGCCTTCGCGGCCCCGAGGCCGCGGGCGCGCTTGCGGGCGGTCAGGATGTGCATCACGCAGCCTCCCTCAGATGACCAGAACGGTGAAAAGCGTCAGCAGCACCGAGCCGCCGATCATGATGTAGCCCATGGTGTAGCTCGACTTCAGGTCGAGGCCCCGGCCCGAATCCCAGATCAGGTGCCGGATGCCGCCGAGCGTGTGATACCAGAGCGCCCAGAGCGACAGGAACAGCACGAGGTTGCCGAACCAGCTGCGCAGCACGCCGTCGGCGATGGCGAAGTGTTCGGGGCCGCTCGCGGCGGCGAGCAGCCACCACACCACCAGGAGCGCGGCGACGATCAGCGCATTGCCGGTGATCCGCACGAGGATCGAGGTCACCGAGGTCAGCTGCGGGCGGTATACCTGAAGATGGGGCGAGAGCGGGCGGTCGCCCCGGTTCACGTCTGCCATGGCAGGGTCCTTTCGATCTCTCGGAACGTGATAGCGCATTTCGCGGCGCTGTCACCCCGTGGATTGCGCCGAAACGCAGGGATTCTGAGCCGTCTGCGCGCTTTTCGCTTCATTTGTGATCGCAGGCTCGGCAAGTGTGATCACGTACTGGAAAACCTGTGTCCCATGAGCGGGCTGCACGCCGTGGAGCGCCGGGGCGCGAAGCCGGTCGATGCTCCGGCGGTCGTCGCGGGCCGCATGGGCGTCCGCCCTGCACGCGTGATCACAGGTGTCGGCACGCAGGCCGGCGCGGCCCGCCCCGGGCAGGCCTCAGGTCGGCATCAGCGCCCAGTAATCGAGGTCGAGCAGGACGTGCGGCAGATACTTGCCGTCCGCGCCCTTGAGCGTGAAGGGCTCGCCGCCCTTGGTCGCCACCAACCGAAGGCGCAGCGCCCCGACGCCCGGCGCGGCGGTCTCGGCCTTGTCCAGCACCTCGGACCAGGCGCGCACGGTATCGCCGGCGAAGCACGGGTTGGCATGGGTGCCCGCGTTGATGCCCGCGATCATCTGCGCGTTGGCAAGCCCGTTGAACGACAGCGCGCGGGCCATGCTGATGACGTGACCGCCGTAGATCAGCCGCTTGCCGTCGGCGCGTGGCGTCGCGTCGAAATGGGTCTTCGAGGTGTTCTGCCAGAGCCGCGTGGCCATCATGTGCTCGGCCTCTTCCAGCGTCACGCCGTCGACGTGGTCGATCACCTCGCCCACCTCGTAGTCCGCGAGGCGGTGCGGCTCGCCCGCGAGGCCGAAGTCGTACTGCGTGAAGTCGAGCCCCGCGGGGATCACCAGATCCTGGGCCGCGACATGGGGGGCAAGATCGGGCACCACCGCCTCGGGCGCCGGGGCCTCCGGGTCGCGCTTGCGCACCATGACCCAGCGCTTGAACTCCATCACCGGCAGCCCGTGCTGGTTGAAGCCGGTGGTGCGCACGTAGACCACGCCCGTCTTGCCCGAGCTGTTCTGCTTGAGCCCGATCACCTCGGACGAGGCGCGCAGCGTGTCGCCGGCGTAGACCGGGCGCAGCCAGCGCGCCTCGGCGTAGCCGAGGTTCGCCACGGCGTTGAGCGAGATGTCCGGCACCGATTTCCCGAAGACCACGTGAAAGGCCATCAGGTCGTCCACCGGGCTGGCCGGCAGGCCGCAGACCCGCGCGAACTCGTCCGAGGAGGAGAGCGCGTGCCTCGACGGATAGAGCGCGTGGTAAAGCGCCCGCTCACCGCCCGAGATCGTGCGCGGCACGGCATGCGGGATCACCTCGCCCACCGTGTAGTCCTCGAAGAAACGGCCGGGATCGGTCTTGATCCGGGTGTCCTTGGGCATCGTCACAACTCTCCCAGCTTGAGATCGGGGCGGTAGTCCCCTGCCACGTCCTTCACCACCGCCTGCCCGCAGCGCATCACGCCGTTGCCGGTGTCATAGGCATAGGTCGGATCGCCGTAGAGCTCCCAGCCGGCGTTCAGCGCGGCGGTCACCTTGTGGCAGAAGGCCGAGGTGTCGTCGGCGGAGAGGAAGCGGTAGAGGCGCATGATCTCACCCGAAGGCCGGATAGCCGAACCAGTAGTGCACCCAGGCGATCAGGCCGTAGACCACCAGTGTGCCGACCACGGCGCCGATCTCCTTGCCCATCGAGGCGGGCGGCGGCGGCGCGGGGCGCGCGGTCTGGCGGTTGATCAGCACGACCTCCGCCACGGCCCAGGCCAGGAGCCCGCCGAAGAGCACGAAGGAGGCCAGATCGCCGTTCACGATCAGGTGCCCGATCGCCCAGGTCTTGACCGCCGTCAGCTGCGGATGCCGGATATAGGCGGTGATCCGCGTCTTCATGCCCGAGGCGGCGAAGAGGTAGACCGCGAAGAGGTTGAAGAGGTTGTTGATCCCCACCGTCGCGGGGTGCCGCCCCCACCAGACCGGGCCATAGGCGTCACGATAGCCGAAATACATCAGCGCGACCGACACCAGAACGAGCACCGCGACCACGATCTTGGCCGTGTCGCCCATCCGCGCCCGCGCCTCCGGCATCACGCGCTTGAAGAGATGCGCGCCCGTCCAGAGGACCAGGCCGAGCACCAGAAGAACCCATCCCATCGCCGTCTCCCTCGCTGTTGCGCGCGCCAGCCTAGATCAATGGGCGAGCGCCGCAATGGCTTCGGCCTTGGCCAGCGTGCGGCGCGCCGTCTCCACGTGCAGATTCTCGACGATCTGCCCGTCGACCACGGCCACGCCCTCGCCGCGGGCCTGCGCCTCCTCGAAGGCCTCGATCTGGCGCCGGGCGTGCTCGATCTCATCGGCCGCGGGGGCGAAGATAGCGTTGGCGGTGGCCACCTGCGCCGGGTGGATCAGCGTCTTGCCGTCGAAGCCGAGGTCGCGGCCCTGCTCGCACTCGGCGCGCAGCCCGTCCTCGTCGCGGAAATGGTTGAAGACGCCGTCCACCGCGACCTTTCCCTCCGCGCGCGCGGCCATCAGCATCGCCTCGAGCGCGTGGATCATCGGCAGCCGGTCGGCGCGCATGGCGCAGCCCAGTTCCTTGGCGAGGTCGTTGGTCCCCGCGACGAAGCCCGCGAGGCGCGGATGCGCGGCAATGGCGGCGGCGTTCAGGATGCCGCGCGGCGTCTCCATCATCGCCCAGAGCGGCAGGTCGGAGCCCAGCTGCCCTGCCGCGGCGTCGAGATCCGCCGGAGCGCCGACCTTCGGCAGGAGAAGCCCGTGGAAATCCGCGCCGCGCATCGCCGCGATGTCGTCGGCGCCCCATTCGGTGTCGAGCGCGTTCACGCGGACGAGCCGCGCGGTCTGCCCGTAGCCGCCGGCGTCGAGCTCGGCGCGGAGCGTTTCGCGCGCCTCGGCCTTGGCGTCGGGCGCGACCGCGTCCTCGAGATCGAAGATGATCGCGTCCACCGGCAGCGTGCGCGCCTTCTCGAGTGCGCGCGCCTTCGAGCCG
>NZ_JAWLFS010000034.1:0-18053 GCF_041685465.1 Rhodosalinus sp.
GATCTGCCGGTCGAGCTGGTCGAGCTCCTCGGGCTTGCTGTCCACCTCCATGCGCAGGCGGCTCGCCGCCTCGTCCATCAGGTCGATCGCCTTGTCGGGAAGGAAGCGGTCGGTGATGTAGCGGTCGGAAAGCTGCGCGGCGGCGACCAGCGCGCTGTCGGAGATGCGCACGCCGTGGTGCAGCTCGTATTTCTCCTTGATGCCGCGCAGGATGGAGACCGTGTCCTCCATCGTCGGCTCGTCCACGTAAAGCGGCTGGAACCGCCGGGCGAGCGCCGCGTCCTTCTCGACGTGCTTGCGGTATTCGTCGAGCGTGGTGGCCCCGACGCAGTGCAGCTCCCCACGCGCAAGCGCCGGCTTCAGGAGGTTCGAGGCGTCCATCGCGCCGTCGGCCTTCCCGGCGCCGACGAGGGTGTGCATCTCGTCGATGAAGAGGATGATCTCGCCCGCGGCGGCGGTGATCTCGGACAGCACCGCCTTCAGCCGCTCCTCGAACTCGCCGCGATACTTCGCGCCCGCGATCAGCGCGCCCATGTCGAGCGCGAGCAGCTTCTTGTCGCGCAGGGATTCCGGCACGTCGCCGTTCACGATGCGCAGCGCGAGGCCCTCGGCGATGGCGGTCTTGCCGACGCCGGGATCGCCGATCAGCACGGGATTGTTCTTGGTCCGGCGGCTGAGGACCTGCATGGCGCGGCGGATTTCCTCGTCGCGGCCGATGATCGGGTCGATCTTGCCCTGCTCGGCGGCCTCGGTCAGGTCGCGGGCGTATTTCCGGAGCGCGTCGTAGCCCTCCTCGGCGCTCTCGGTGTCCGCCGTGCGGCCCTTGCGCAGGTCGTTGATCGCTTCGTTCAATTTCTGCGGGCTGACCGCGCCGGCCTCCAGCGCGTCCTTCGCGGGTGATTTGACCATGCCGAGCGCGGTGAGAATCCGCTCCACGGCGACGAAGCTGTCGCCTGCCTTCCTCGAGATCTTCTCCGCCTCGTCGAGCACCTTGGCGGTCTGCTGGTCGAGATAGACCTGCCCCGCGCCGCTGCCCGAGACCTGCGGCACCTTGGCGAGCGCGGCCTCGACCGTCTCGAGCACGCGCTCGGGCGCACCGCCCGCGCGGCGGATCAGGTTGGCGGCGAGCCCCTGCTCGTCGTCCATCAGCGCCTTGAGCAGGTGTTCGGGCGCGAGTTTCTGGTGCCCCTCGCGCACCGCGATGGTCTGCGCCGCCTGAACGAAGCCGCGCGACCGCTCCGTGAACTTCGACAAGTCCATGTCATTCCTCTCCTTCTTGAAGCGCCCCCTGTCGGCCGCCCGCCCGGCGGCACGGCCCTTCGGAAGCCTCGCGGGATCGAGATGGGAAGCGGCGCGGCGTGTTGCAAGTGGACAACAGCCGCCGCGTCAACTTCCCTCTTCCGCAGCGGCCGGGGTCTCGGTCACCATCTCGCGGTCGGCGTCCCGCACCACCCAGATCGCCGCGATTCCGGCAAGGATCAGGATCGCCGCCACCGCCACCGCGATGCGCGTCGTGCCGCGTCTGCGCTTCATCATCGTGTCCTCCGGTCGCTGCGGCGGCGCGGACGCCGCCCGTCTGTCCACGCAACCGGTGCGGCACGCTCCGGTTCCGGTGTCTTGTGCGGCCCCGCGATTTGCGGCAAGCCCCGCACGATCCGGAGGATGTGCCCATGCCTGCCCAAGCCGACGACCGCCTCATCGTCGCCCTCGACGTGCCCGACGCGCACGCCGGCCTCACCCTCGCCGGGCAGCTCGGCGAGGCGGTGAGCTTCTACAAGATCGGCCTCGGCATGCTCACGGGCGGCGGGCTCGCCCTCGCCAACGAGCTCAAGGCCGAGCACGGCAAGCGCATCTTCCTCGACATGAAGCTCTTCGACATCGGCGCCACGGTGGAGGCCGCTGTGCGCGGGCTCGCCCGCTTCGACCTCGATTTCCTGACCGTGCACGGCGATCCTTACGTCGTGCGCGCCGCGGCGGAGGGGGCGGCGGGCTCCGGCCTGACGATCCTCGCGGTCACGATCCTCACCTCGCTCGACCGCGCCGACCTCGATTCGGCGCTGATCCGCGACGGCGGGCTGCCCGACCTGGTGGCCGAGCGCGCCGCGCGCGCCTTCGAGGCCGGCGCCGGCGGCGTCATCGCCTCGCCGCAGGAGGCCGCGGCGCTCCGCGCGCTGCCGGAGGCGGCAGGCCGGCTGATCGTCACGCCCGGCGTGCGCCCCGCCGAGGCCGCCGCCGGCGACCAGAAGCGCATCGCCACGCCCGAGGCCGCGATCCGCGCCGGGGCCGATCACATCGTCGTCGGCCGCCCCGTCTGGCAGGCGGCGAACCCGCGCGCCGCGGCCGAGGCCGTGCGCGACGCGCTGCCGCCCCGCTGAGCGCGCCACTGGACGGCGGGCCCGCGCGCGCCCATCCTTCCCCCATGCCCGCCCTCTGCCGCGATTGTCTCGAGGTCTTCGACGCCGGCGCCCGCTGCCCGGCCTGCGGGCGGCCGCGCGTGACCGCGCACGACGAGCTTTTCGACCTCTCCATCGCGCACATGGACTGCGACGCCTTCTACGCCAGCGTCGAGAAGCGCGACCGCCCCGAACTCGCGCACAAGCCGGTCGTCATCGGCGGCGGCGGGCGGCGCGGCGTCGTCTCGACAGCCTGCTACGTGGCACGCATCCGCGGCGTGCGCTCGGCGATGCCGATGTTCAAGGCGCTCGAGCTCTGCCCTGACGCGGTGGTCCTGAAGCCGCGGATGGAGCTCTACGCCGAGGTGAGCCGCGCGATCCGCGCCATGATGACCGAGCTCACGCCGGCGGTGGAGCCGCTCTCGCTCGACGAGGCGTTTCTCGATCTCACCGGCACCGCGCGGCTGCACGGGGCGCCGCCCGCGGTGCTGCTCGCGCGGCTGGTACGGCAGATGAAGACGGAGCTCGGCGTGACGGGCTCCATCGGGCTCTCGCACAACAAGTTCCTCGCCAAGATGGCCTCCGACCTCGACAAGCCGCACGGCTTTTCCGTGATCGGGCAGGCCGAGACGCTCGATGTCCTCGCCGACATGCCCGTGCGCGCGATCTGGGGCGTGGGCGAGGCCGGACAGGAGGCGCTGACCCGCGCCGGCATCCACCGTTTCGCCGACCTGCGCCGCTGGGAGAAATCGGCACTCGAGGCGCGCTTCGGGTCCATGGGTCCACGGCTCTGGCACCTCGCCCGCGGCGAGGACGCGCGGCGCGTCTCCCCCGATTCGGCGCCCAAGTCGATCTCGAACGAGACGACCTTCGGGGACGACATCGACGATCCGGAGATCCTCGACGGCCACCTCTGGCGCATGGCCGAGAAGGTCGCGGACCGCGCCAAGGCCAAGGGGCTCGCCGGGCGGGTTGTCACGCTGAAGCTCAAGCAGGCGGATTTCCGGCTGCTCACCCGGCGCCAGGCGCTGCGCGACGCGACGCAGCTCGCCGACCGGATCTATCGCGCGGGCCGGCACCTGCTCGATGCGGTGCCGCCCGGGCGGGCCTATCGCCTGCTCGGCGTCGGGATATCCGATCTCTGCCCGGCCGCCGAGGCGGAGCGCTCCGGCGACCTGCTGGATCGACAGGCGGCGAAACGCGGAGAGGCCGAGCGCGCCGCCGACGCCATCCGGGCGCGCTTCGGCCCCGACGCGATCCTGAAGGGGCGCGGGCTGCGCTGAGCGCCGGTTACTCGGCCGCGAGAGGTACCGTCGCCTCGCCCGCCCCCCCGAGCGCGGCGATCTCGGCGACGACATCGCGCAGCAGCGCGCGGAAGGCGTCGAAATCCGCGTTGGGGCAGATTGCGCGCTCGTCCATGTAGATCGCGCGGTCGATCTCCACCTGCACGACGTGCTGCGCGCGCGACGGCCGGCCGTAGTGCTGCGCGACATAGGCGCCGGCGAAGGGCGCGTTGCGCACCACTTTCAGCCCTGCCGCCACGAAGGCCGCCTCCACCCGGTCCACGACCTCGGCCGCGGCGGAGGACCCGAAGCGGTCGCCGAGCACGATGTCCGGCCGGCGCACACCGGCCCGGGCGATGCCGTCCACAGCCTCGTGCGGCATCGAGTGACAGTCGATCAGAACCGCCATCCCGTGGTTCCGGTGCGCCTCGGCGAGCTGGCGCTGAAGCTCCGCGTGATAGGGGCGCCAGACGCCCGCGATGCGACGCTCCGCCTCGTCCCGCGTGAGCTTGCCCCGATAGATGGCCCGACCGTTGGCCACGACGCGGGGAATGACGCCGAGCCCGGAGGTCACGCGCGGGTTGTGGCCACCCCGCCGCACCCCCTCTATCAGCGCGGGATCCAGTTCCTCGGCGGACCGGTTGAGATCGACGTAGGCGCGCGGCGCCCCCGCGGCGAGCAGCGGCGCGCCGAACTCCGGCGCGCAATCGAAGAGCCGGTCGACATAGGCATCCTCGGAGGAGCGCACCGAGAGATCGTCGAGCACCGTCCGGCGCAGGAGGGCGTCCGGATAGTCCCGCCCGCTGTGCGGCGAGGCGAACACGACGCAGGACGTGCGCCGCACCGGCAACTCGATGTGATAGGCTGCCTCAGGCACCGCACCCTCCGTCACTGGCAGGCAACATAGCGCGATCGGGCGCAGCGCCAAAAGCCCTTGAACGCCCCGCCGGTTCCTTTTATAGGCCCCGCATCCGGCGCGGCGACCCGCGTGCCCGGCCTGCGGGCATGGCGCGGATCGTCAGGCCCGAGGGCGGTTAGCTCAGCGGTAGAGCACTACGTTGACATCGTAGGGGTCACTGGTTCGATCCCAGTACCGCCCACCATTTCGACCCGCCGCACCCCGCGGCACCCCGATCGAGGCGCCCTGCGCGCCGCGCGAACTGAGGAGAGGACCATGAAGGTCAGGAACTCGCTGCGCTCGCTCAAGAAGCGCCATCGCGACTGCCGCGTGGTGCGCCGCAAGGGGCGTGTCTACGTCATCAACAAGACCCACCGCCGCTTCAAGGCCCGCCAGGGCTGAAGCCCGGCGTAGGGTCGCGGTTTTCGGGCCGCTCCCGGTCGAGGGGGCGGCCTTTTTGCCGTTGATCTCATCACCGGCGGCGGTTTCGCGGCGTCACTGTCATGCGTGTGTCACCGGGACTTGACACGAGGGAGGCCCGAAACCTCTAAGGTGCGGCCATGCCCAGAGACGACATTCCGATCAGACACCCCTCCCGCCTGGCCGATGCCCCCGGGGGCTACGGCCGCGACAACCTCCACCCGCACGACACGCTCGACCGCGCCACGCGCGCCGCACAGGCGCGCATCACCGGCGGGCTGTCGCCCCATGCCGCCTGGGCGGCCTGGGCCGACTGGGCGACGCACATGATGCGCGCGCCCGGGCGGCAGATGGCGATCGCCGAGCGCGCGATGCAGAACGGCTGGAAGCTCGCGCGGCACGCCGTGGGCCTCGCGGAGGCGCCCTTCACGCCGGATCGCACGGATCATCGCTTCACCCACGAGGGCTGGGCACGGCCGCCCTTCGCGCTCTGGCAGCAGGGTTTCCTCGCCACGCAGGATGTGGTCGACCTCGCCACCGAACCGCTGCGCGGCGCGCGGCCCAGAAGCGCCGAGCGCGTGCGCTTCATGGCGCGGCAGTCGCTCGACGCGGTGGCGCCCTCGAACGCGCCGGCGCTCAATCCCGAGATCCTCGAGACGATGCGCGAGACGGGCGGTCATGCGCTGATCGACGGCTGGCGCAACCTGCAGGCCGACGTGCTCGGCGAGCTTACGGGCGAACCCGTCGCGCCCGAAAGCCGCTTCCGCGTCGGCGAGACGCTCGCCTGCACGCCGGGGCAGGTGGTCTACCGCAACGAGATCATGGAGCTGATCCAGTACAGCCCGCAGACCGAGACGGTGCACCCTGAGCCGGTTCTGATCGTGCCGGCCTGGATCATGAAATACTACATCCTCGACCTGCAGCCGCACAATTCGCTGATCAACTGGCTGGTTGGGCAGGGCTACACGGTCTTCGCGATCTCCTGGTTCAACCCGACGGCGGAGCACCGCGACCTCGGGCTCGAGGATTACCGCCGCGACGGCGTGATGGCCGCGCTGGACGCGGTGAGCACGATCACCGGGTCGCCGAAGGTCCACGCCTGCGGCTACTGCCTCGGCGGCACGATGCTCTCGATCGCGGCGGCGGCGATGGCGCGCGACGGCGACGACCGGCTCGCCTCGATCTCGCTGCTGGCGGCGCAGACCGACTTCGCCGAGGCGGGCGAGCTTCTGCTCTTCGTGGACGACAGCCAGCTCGCCTTCCTCGAGGACATGATGTGGGATCAGGGGACGCTCGATTCCCGCCAGATGGCCGGCGCCTTCCAGGCGCTGCGCGCCGAGGACCTGATCTGGACCCGGTCGGTCGGCCGCTACCTGATGGGGCGCGAGGACCCGGACGCCGACATCCTCGTCTGGAACCGTGACGCGACGCGGATGCCGGCGCAGATGCACGGCGAATACCTGCGCGGCCTCTTCATGGAGAATCGTTTGACCTCAGGGCGTTACGCAGTGGACGGCCGGATCGTGGCACTGCGCGACCTGTCAGCGCCGATCTTCGCGGTGGGGACGGAATCCGACCACATCGCGCCGTGGCGCTCGGTCTACAAGGCGAAGCTCTTCACCGACGTGGACATGCAATTCGTGCTGACGAGCGGGGGGCACAACGGCGGCATCGTCTCGGAGCCCGGCCACCGCGGCCGGCGCTACCGCGTGGGTCACCGCCCGCCGGGCGCGCTCTACATGGACCCGGACACCTGGCTCGACCATGCCGAGCAGAAGGACGGGTCGTGGTGGCCGGAATGGGGCGCGTGGCTCGGCCGGATGAGCGGCGAACGCGTCGCGCCGCCGCCGATGGGCGCGCCCGGCAAGGGCCTGAAGCCGCTCGCGCCGGCACCGGGGACCTACGTCTTCCAGACCTGACGCGCCGCGCTCATCGGCCCTGACCGGGCCTCTTCGCAGCGAGGAGGCCCGGCATGGGCCGAGGAGCGGCCCTCACCCTCAGTCGTACTTGCGCCTGTCCTCGATCACGAGCCCGTCGCGCGGCAGCGCGCCGGGGGCGACGACCTCGACCGCGCCGCGGAGCTTGAGGATCTCGGCGACGCTCGCCTCGAAGACCGCGGGCTCGCCGCCCGTGGCCTCCAGCTGCACGGTCATCACGTCGCGCTCGTCCTCGCGGGTGACCACGACCCGGGCGCGCGCGATCTCGTCATGACGCGCGACCAGCGCCGCGACCTGCTCGGGGCGGACGAACATGCCCTTGATCTTGGTGGTCTGGTCGGCGCGGCCCATCCAGCCCTTGATCCGCATGTTGGTGCGCCCGCAGGGGCTCTCGCCCGGCAGCACCGCCGAGAGGTCGCCGGTGGCGAAGCGGATCAGCGGATAGTCGCGGTTGAGCGTGGTCACCACGACCTCGCCCACCTCGCCGTCGGGGACCGGGTCGCCGGTGCCGGGGGTGACGATCTCGACGATCACGTGCTCGTCGACGATCATGCCCTCCTGCGCCGCGCTCTCGTAGGCGATGTTGCCCAGATCGGCGGTGGCGTAGCACTGCAGGCAGGCGATGCCGCGGTCGGCGTAGTATTGCCGGAGCGAGGGGAAGAGCGCGCCGCCGCCCACCGCGGCCTTCTCGATGCGCAGCGTCTCGCCCATCTCGTCGGCCTTCTCGAGGATCGCCTTCAGGTAGTCCGGCGTGCCGGCGTAGGCGGTGCAGCCGATGTCGGCCGCCGCGCGCACCTGAAGCTCGGTCTGCCCGGTGCCCGCCGGGAGCACCGTCGCGCCCACCGCGCGCGCGCCGCTCTCGAAGATCATGCCGGCGGGTGTCAGGTGATAGCCGAAGCAGTTCTGCACGACGTCGTCCTGCCCCACCCCGCAGGCATGCAGGAAGCGGCCCATGCGCCACCAGTCGGGCGCGTCGCCGCCGGGCTCGTAGATCGGCCCCGGCGACTGGAAGACATGCGCGAACCCCTGCACCGGGCGCGCGGTGTAGCCGCCGAAGGGCGCGTCGGCGCCCTGCGCGTGGCCGAGGCGCGCCTTGCGCAGCACGGGCAGCGCGGCGAGCGCGTCGCGCGTGGTGATCGCGTCGGGCTCCACCGCGTCGAGCGCGCCCGCGTAGCCCGGCAGCGAGCGTGCGAGCGCCACCTGCCGCGGCAATTCCTCCGCGAGCCACGCCGCGCGGTCCTCGGCGCTGCGCGTCTCCAGCGCGTCGAAATGCGTCCCGCTCCCCGGTCTGTCCTTCATGCCGCCGCCTCCTTCACTCTGTCCGTCGGGCCGTCGAGCCACGCGCGCGTCAGCCCCGCGATCAGCCGGACATACCGCTCGCGCCCACCCGCGATCTGCGCCAGATCTTCCGGCCGGTCGGGCAGGCCGAGCGCACGCGCCTCTTCCAGCGCATGGTCGTCCGCCGTCGGGAAGACCTCGTCCCAGACGAGCTGCGCCTCGCGCGCGAAGATCTCCGCGCCCACCTCGCCAATGCCGTCGAACGCCTTGAGCCGCGCGCGGATGCCGGCCGCGTCGCCGCCCTCGGCGCGGAGCCGGCGCAGATCGCCATCGTAGGCGTCGCTCACGCGCTCGGCCGCGGCCATGATCTGATCCGCGCCACGGTTGTCGAAGCGGGCGTAGCCGTTCTCGTTCAAGACGCGGATGCGCTGATCCCGGTCGCTCTCGAGGAGGCCCTGCACCGTGTTCAGCTCTTCCACCTTCAACGCGCCCGCGGCCTGCGTGGCCTGCGTGGCGCTGATGCGCGCCGACATGAGAAGCGCGCCGAGCAACCAGTGGAACCACTCGTCCGGCGTGTCCGCGTCGATCCGCGCGCCGATCTCCTCGCTCCAGAGCCGGCCCTGATCCTCGACCAAGGCCCTGACAATCTCTTTACGCGCCATCTCCACCTCCGTTCGCTGACGCAGGGGGAACGGCGCAGCCGCGGCCGGGGTCCCGCGCGGCGGCCATCAGGCCAGCCAGCGCTTGCGCCGGCGGTAGCTGCGCACGTCGCGGAAGCTCTTGCGGCCCTCGTCCGAGACACCGAGATAGAATTCCTTCACGTCCGGGTTCTCGCGCAGGTCGTCGGCCGGGCCGTCCATCACCACGCGCCCCGATTCGAGGATGTAGCCGTAACGCGCGAAACGCAGCGCGACGTTGGTGTTCTGCTCGGCGAGCAGGAAGGTCACGCCCTCGTTCTCGTTCACCGATTTCACGATCTCGAAGATCTGCTCCACGAGCTGCGGCGCGAGGCCCATCGACGGCTCGTCGAGCAGGATCATCTCGGGCCGGGACATCAGCGCGCGGCCGATCGCGGTCATCTGCTGCTCACCGCCCGAGGTATAACCCGCCTGGCTGCGGCGCACGTTCTTCAGGCGCGGGAAATACTCGTAGACGAGGTCCAGATCGCTCTGGATCTCGGCCCGGCTGGCGGAGCGGGTGTAGGCGCCGGTCAGCAGGTTCTCCTCGACCGTCAGGTGCTCGAAGCAGTGGCGCCCCTCCATCACCTGGATGACGCCGCGCTTGACGAGCGCGGAGGGCGGCAGGTCCTGCACCGGCTCGCCCTTGTAGACGATGGAGCCCTTGGTGACCTCGCCCCGCTCGGAGGCGAGCAGGTTCGATATCGCCTTGAGCGTCGTGGTCTTGCCCGCGCCGTTACCGCCGAGAAGGGCGACGATGCCGCCCTTGGGCACGGAGAGGCTGACGCCCTTCAGGACGAGGATCACGTGGTTGTAGATCACCTCGACGTTGTTGACCTCGAGAAGGGCCTGGTCGGTACGGCCTGCGTCGAACATCCTCGCCTCGCTTGCTGGGTCGGGCGGGGCGGCCACGCCGCCCGCGCCCCCTGTCGGTCCGTCGCACCCCGGCCCAAGCGGCCGGGGCGCCGCGTCTCAGCTCTCGTTGCAGCGGAGCTCGATGTCGTTCTCCTCGGCGAAGGCCATGGAGTCGTCCTCGACGAGCGGGTCGAGCACCTCGTCGTCGGGCTGGATGTAGTCGGTGATCGGCTCCCACTCGCCGGCGGAGGCGTCCCACTGCTGCACGATGCTGCCGCCCGAGCCGCCGTGGTTCGAGCAGGAGACCGCGAACTCCGGCCCGATGCCCGGCATGCCGAGCTCTTCCATCCGGGCCTCGGTCATCTCGAGCGCCTCCATCCCGTCGCGCATCATCGCGGCGTCGATATCGGTGGTGTCGTGCATCTCCTGCGCGGTCTTGGCGGCCTCCACGGCGAGCATCGCGGCATACATGCCGCGGGTGTAGAGCACCTTGCCGAGGTTGGATCCGTCGCCCGCGGCGAGGCCGGCGTCGATGACATGCTCCTGAATGTCGTCGAAGACCGGGTAGTCCACGATCCGGTTCATGTTGAGCGCCTTGTAGCCGTCGGCGGCCTGACCCGCCGGGGTCACGTCATGCTCGGCGCCCGCCCACCAGTTGCCGATGAAGTTCTCCATCGGGAAACGGACGTTGGCGGCCTCCTGCACCGCGACCTGGTTCATGACGCCCCAACCCCACATGATCACGTAGTCGGGGCGTTCACGCCGGATCTGGATCCACTGGCTCTTCTGTTCCTGGCCCGGATGGTCGACCGCGATGGTCGAGAGGTTGTAGTCATGCTTCTCGGCAAGGTCCTCGAGGGTGCGGATCGGCTCCTTGCCGTAGGCGGAATTGTGGTAGAGCAGCGTGATGTCCTTGCCCGAAAGGTCGCCGCCGTTCTCGTCCAGAAGGTGCTTGATCGCGACCGAGGCGCCGTCCCAGTAGTTGGCGGGATAGTTGAACACCCACTTGAAGACCTCGCCGTTCTTGGCGGAGGTACGGCCATAGCCCATCGTGTGGAGCGGGATGCCGTCGGCCTGCACCTTCGGGATCAGCTGATAGGTGATCCCGGTGGAGAGCGGCTGATAGATGAGCGCCCCCTCGTCCCGCGTCGCCTCGTAGCACTCGACGCCCTTTTCCGTGTTGTAGGCCGTCTCGCACTCGATGACGCGGGCCTCCACGCCGCCGATGCCGCCGTCACGCTCGTTCACCAGCGTGAAGTAGTCGCGGTAACCGTCCGAGAACGGGATGCCGCCGGAGGCATAGGGGCCGGTACGATAGCTCAGATCCGGGAACACCAGATCGGCGAGCGCCGGACCGGCGGCCATGCTGGCGGCGAGCGCCGCAGCGGTCAGTTTCGTCTTCATGGGGTCCTCCTCCCTCTTGGTCGTCGTTGACTTGCGGCACTACGCGCCGCCGCGCCCGTCCCTCAGTAGGGGAAGGGCCAGAGCCTCAGCTTCTCCTTCGCGAGGCGCCAGAGCTGGGCCAGCCCGTGCGGCTCGGCCACCAGAAAGACGATGATGAGCCCGCCCACGATCACGAACTCGAGATGCGCGGCGATGTCGGAGGGCCAGCCGAGCCCGCCCACCAGCACGTTCTTCAGGAAGACCGGCAGCAGCACGAGGAAGGCCGCGCCCGCGAAGCTGCCGAAGATCGAGCCGAGCCCGCCGATGATCACCATGAACAGGATCAGGAAGGACTTCTGGATGCCGAAGGCCTCGCCGACCTCGACCGCGCCGAGGTAGACGGAGAAGAAGAGCGCCCCCGCGATCCCGATGAAGAAGGACGAGACCGCGAAGGCCGAAAGCTTCGCCGCCAGCGGGTTCACCCCGATGATCTCGGCCGCGATGTCCATGTCTCGGATCGCCATCCACTGCCGGCCCTGCTTGCCGCGCGTCAGGTTGCGCGCCACGAGCGCGACGAGCGCGACGAAGACCAGGCAGACGAGATAGGCCGCCCAGGCCGATGCGTTGGGCCCGGTCACCGCGATGCCCAGCACCGTGCGCTCCGGCGCGGTGATCTGGCCCGAGGCGGAGTAGTTGTAGAACCACGGCACCCTGTTGAAGAGCCAGACGAGGAAGAACTGCGCGGCGAGCGTCGCCACCGCGAGGTAGAACCCCTTGATCCGGAGCGAGGGCAGCCCGAAGAACACCCCCACCGCCGCCGTGATCCCGCCGGCGAGCACGATGTGGATCAGGATCGAGATGTCCGGGAAGGCGGTCATCAGCTTGTAGCAGGCATAGGCGCCCACAGCCATGAAGCCCCCGGTCCCGAGGCTCACCTGCCCGCAGTAACCCGTCAGGATGTTCAGCCCGATGGCCGCGATGGCATAGATCAGGAAGGGCAGCAGCACGGCGTTGGCCCAGTAGTCGTCGACGACGAAGGGCACGATGGCGAAGGCCACCGCGAGCACCGCGTAATAGCGCCAGCGATCGAAGCGGATCGGGAAGGTCTGCCCGTCCGCGACGTAGCTCGTCTTGAAGTCGCCCGCCTCACGGTAGAGCATCACTGTCCTCCCATTTCGCCTGTGCGGCCTCCCGCACCTCCGCCGGCAAGGGGCCGGAGCGGGGCGCGTCGCCCGTTTCTTCCGCCATGCGCGCGATCCGGATCCACGCCCCGACGCCCGTCATCAGCCCGGCGAAGGCGATCAGCGCCGCCACCGAGACCTGCGTCGCCGTCAGCCCCTCGGCCGCG
Organism: Rhodosalinus sp.; assembly: GCF_041685465.1. NCBI lineage: Bacteria > Pseudomonadati > Pseudomonadota > Alphaproteobacteria > Rhodobacterales > Paracoccaceae > Rhodosalinus > Rhodosalinus sp. The sequence continues at coordinate 12,473 of NZ_JAWLFS010000034.1, forward strand.
AGCGCGAGGTAGCCGAAGGCCCAGAAGCCCGACCAGGCGATCACGTTGACGATGGCGAGGAGCTTGCGCACGGCGTCACACCCTCTCGATGATCTTCTCGCCGAACAGCCCCTGCGGCCGGAAGACGAGGAAGACGAGCGCGAGGACGTAGGCGAACCAGTTGTCCGTCGCCCCGCCCAGCATCGGGCCGATCAGGAACTCGAAGAGCTTCTCGCCCACCCCGATGATCAGCCCGCCCACGATCGCGCCGGGGATCGAGGTGAAGCCGCCCAGCATCAGCACCGGCAGCGCCTTGAGCGCGATGAGCGAGAGCGAGAACTGCACGCCCATCTTGGTGCCCCACATGATCCCGGCCACCAGCGCCACGAGCCCCGCGAGCGACCAGACCATGATCCAGATGAAGTTGAGCGAGACGCCGACCGACAATGCCGCCTGGTGGTCGTCGGCCACTGCGCGCATCGCGCGGCCCTGCTTGGTGTACTGCGCGAAGAGGATCAGCACCGTCACCATGGCGGCGGCGATCAGCGTGGCCGCGATGTCGAGATTGTCGATGAAGAAGCCGTAGCCGAACCACTCGTAGGTGAGCTCGTCGATGGTGGCGTTGATCCCCTGCGGCAGCCCGACCTCGAGGTTCTTGATGCTCGCGCCCCACATGAGGTCGCCCAGTCCCTCGAGGAAATAGGCGAGCCCGATCGTCGCCATGAAGAGGATGATCGGCTCCTGCCCGATGAGGTGGCGGAAGATGAAGCGCTGCACCGCCCAGGCGAGCGCGACCATCACCAGAGCGGTCAGCAGGATCGCGGCCAGCGCCGGCAGGTGCCAGCCGAAGTGGTGAACCTTCGTGCCGAAGACCGCGTTGATCAGATGCGCGAAGGGCACCTGCCCGTCCATGATGCCCACGAGCGTCAGCGCGGCGAAGAGCGCGAGCACGCCCTGCGCGTAGTTGAAGATGCCGCTCGCCTTGAAGATCAGCACGAAACCGAGCGCGACCAGCGCATACAGGACGCCGGCCATCAGGCCGTTCAGCACGACCTCGATGCCCCAGAAAAACTGTTCAGGCATGGCCCCCCCTCCCCTCGCCCGGCGCCGCTGCGCCGCCGGGCTGCGTCAGATCTCCGGCGCGCCGAGCGGCCGGCACTGGCAGTTCGCAAGCAGGATGTCGCCCCGCGCGGAGCGCTCCCCGGCCGGGAAGGCCTCGAGCGCGGCGCGCGCGCCCCTCAGCCCCTGCCGGATGTCCTGCGCCTTGTAGTCCGGCACGTCCTCGCCCTGCAGGCCCTGCCCGGCGCGGGCGTCCCGGCTCTCCCGCACGGCGCGCGCGAAGGCCGAGAGCGCGGCCTCCCGCTCGCGGTGCGGCAGTTCCGTCAGGTCCGCCTCGGTGAACTCCGCGGCCGGCGCGGCCACCTCGTCCGTAAGCCCGCGATCCTCGTTCAGGATCTCGGCGAGCCGGCGCTTCGTCCATGTCATGTCGGCCATGTCGGTCCTCCTTGCCCGTCGGGAAGACAAGCGCGCAGGCCGGGCCACGGGTCCATCGCGGGAGGTCAGTCATGCGACACCCCCAGGTAGGCGTCGATGACCTCCTGGTTGTTGCGGACCGCGTCGGGCGTGCCGTCCCCGATCTTCCGGCCGTAGTCCATGACCACGACCCGGTCGGAGAGGTCCATGACGACGCCCATGTCGTGCTCGATGAGCGCGATGGTGGTGCCGAACTCGTCGTTCACGTCGAGCACGAAGCGGCACATGTCCTCCTTCTCCTCGACGTTCATGCCCGCCATCGGCTCGTCGAGGAGCAGGATCGTGGGCTCCGACACCAGCGCGCGGGCGAGCTCGACCCGCTTCTTGAGGCCGTAGGGCAGCCGCGAGACCGGCGTCTTGCGGATGTGCTGGATCTCGAGAAAGTCGATGATCTTCTCGGCCTTCTCGCGGTTCTCGACCTCCTCGCGCTCGGCCGGCCCCTTCCAGACCGCCTGCGCGAGGATGCCCTGTTTCATGTGGGTGAGCCGGCCGGTCATCACGTTGTCGAGCACGCTCATCCCGTCGAAGAGCGCGATGTTCTGGAAGGTGCGGGCGATGCCCTGCCGCGCGACCTGGTAGGGCTTCATCTGAGGCCGCCGCGCGCCGCGGAACCAGACCTCGCCCTCCTGGGGCACGTAGAAGCCCGAGATCACGTTCAGCATCGAGGACTTGCCCGCCCCGTTCGGCCCGATGATCGCGCGGATCTCGCCCTCGCGGATGTCGAAGGAGATGTCCTTGATCGCCGTCACGCCGCCGAAGCGCAGCGTGATGTTCTTCATTTCCATCACCACGCCGCCGATCCTGCGGCCGTCCTCGGTGACGTGATCCTCCGCCGCGGCGCCGTGGCCGCTCTCGTGGATCGCCGCATCCAGAACTTCGCGGCTCACTGCCGGATCGCTCATTCGCGTCCCCCTCCCGCCAAAAGCGTCACGCCGCCGACCACCACCCCGTAGACCACGAGCAGCCCCGCGAGGGGCAGCAGTCCGATGTCGCCGTAGCCCGCGAGTTGCACGGCACCGATCCCGCAGCCGCCGGTGACGGCCCCGGAAAGTCCCGGAACCCAGGAACGTCGGGCCATCCGGCCGATCGCGGCCGCAAGCGCGAGCCCGACGAGCGCAACCGCGGCGGCCGGCAATACCATCGAGGCGTCATTCATGCCGGGGCCTTCCCGCCCGCGGCGACGGCGCCTCCTCGCGCCCGTTCGGGCGCTCCTCGGCGGCGCGATGACGCCCGCGAGGGCGGAAGAGCGGCCCCGCCCCTCATTCCGCTGCCTCTTTCTTGCCCGGCGCGGCCACGGGCACCACCTTGGCGTCGCGGATCTCGAGCGTGGCCTTGATGCTGCCCTTGCGGCCGTCCTCGTAGGTGACCTCCGTCTCGGTGTAGACACTGTCGGAGCCGTCGTAGAGCGCGGTCACCAGATCGTCGAACTTCTCGCCGATCACCTTGCGGCGCACCTTGCGGGTGCGCGTGAGCTCCCCGTCGTCGGCATCCAGCTCCTTGTGCAGCACGAGGAAGCGGTGAACCTGGCAGGCCGAGAGCATCTCGTCCCCGGCGATCGAGCGGTTCACCTCCTCGACGTGCTCCTGGATCATGTCGAGCACCTGCGGGTGACCGGCGAGCTCCTGGTAGCTCGCGTAGGCGATGTTGTTGCGCTCGGCCCAGTTGCCCACGGCGCTGAGATCGATGTTGACGAAGGCGCAGCACCGGTCGCGCCCGGCGCCGAAGACCACCGCCTCGAGGATGTTCGGGTAGAACTTGAGCTTGTTCTCGACGTACTTGGGCGCGAAGAGGTCGCCCGAGGCCATCTTGGCCACGTCCTTGGCGCGGTCGATGATCCGCAGGTGCCCGGTGTCCGGCTCGAAGAAGCCCGCGTCGCCGGTGGCCACCCAGCCGTCGGGGTCCTTGGTGTCGGCGGTGGAATCGGGGTTCTTGTAGTACTCCACGAAGACGCCCGGAGAGCGGTAGTAGACCTCGCCGTTCTCGCGCACCTCAACCTCGACGCCCGGGGAGGGCACGCCCACCGTGTCGGACCGCACCTCGCCGTCGGGCTGCTGCGTGATGAAGACGCTCGCCTCGGTCTGGCCGTAGAGCTGCTTCAGGTTGATGCCGAGGGAGCGGTAGAAATCGAAGATCTCCGGCCCGATCGCCTCGCCGGCGGTGTAGCCCACGCGAATGCGCGACATGCCGAGCACGTTCTTCAGGGGCCCGTAGACGAAGACCGAGCCCAGCCTGTACTTGAAGCGGTCCCAGGCGCTCACCTCCTCGCCGTCGAGGATCGCCGGCCCGACCTTCCGGGCATGCGCCATGAAGGTGTCGAAGAGCCACTTCTTGATCCGGCCGGCGTCCTCCATCCGGATCATCACGGTGGTCAGCTGCGTCTCGAAGATGCGCGGCGGCGCGAAGTAGTAGGTCGGCCCGATCTCGCGCAGATCGGTCATCATGGTGTCCTCGGACTCGGGGCAGTTCACGCAGAACCCGCACCAGTAGGCCTGCCCGACCGAGAAGATGAAGTCGCCCACCCAGGCCATCGGCAGATAGGCGAGGATTTCCTCGTCGGGGCGGAGACCGTCGAACTCCGCCGAGGCCTTCGCGGTCTCGATGATGTTGCGGTTCGAGAGCACCACGCCCTTGGGCTTGCCGGTGGTGCCGGAGGTGTAGAGCATCACGCAGGTATCGTCGTAGCGAAGCCGCGCGCGCCGGCGCTCGAGCTCCGGCGCGAACTCCTCCTCGGCCGCGCGGCCCTGGTTCTGCACGTGGCTGAACTGATGCAGCCGCGCGTGGTCGTATTTCCGAAGCCCCCGCGGGTCGACGTAGATGATGTGCTCGAGCTGGTGGAGGCGCTCCTGCACCTCGATCAGCTTGTCCACCTGCTCCTGGTCGGCGACCACGGCGAAGCGCGCGCCGCAATGGTCCATGACATAGGCCATCTCCTCGGCGCCCGAATCCTGGTAGAGCGGCACCGGTATCGCGCCGACGGACTGCGCCGCGACCATCGCCCAGTAGAGACAGGGTCGATTGCGCCCGATGACGGCGACGAAATCGCCCTCGGCCACGCCCAGGTTCAAAAGACCGAGCGCGACCGCCTCGATCTCGCGCGCGGTCTCGGCCCAGGTCCAGCTCTGCCAGATCCCGAATTCCTTCTCGCGATAGGCCGGCTTGTCGCCGACGCGGGCGACATTCTGCGCGAGCAGCGCGGGGATGGACTCCGGTTTCGCCCGGTCGGCGACGGTCTGGGTCACGATGCCTCCTCCCTGCCCGGCCCGTCCCGGCCGGGCGGCCTCTGTCGGGCCGTTGACGACAGGCTGCGGCGCTATTCTTTCCGCATCATGTCCGAAATCTTGCGAATTGTAACAGGCGGCGGCACGGTCCGCGTCCGGCGGCAGGGGGCTGTCTGCCCCCTCTTGGCCTGCGGCCAATTCACCCCCGAGGATATTTGACCCAAGAAGAAGGTGCCGGGGTTTTCCGGGACCGGCGGGCCGGGTGCGGGGATCGGCGGAGTGTCTCCGGCAGCGCCGCGGGACCGGAGGCCGGACGCGACGGACTTTGCGCGCGCGGGCGGGAGTGCTAGCCATGGCGTCGGGAGGAGACCATCGCCATGGCCCCGCGCGCCGACCGCACGCAGGCTCTGATGACCGCCGGGCTGAACCTCATTCAGCAGGCGCTGTCGATCTACGACAGCGACCTGCACCTCGCAGCCTGCAACCGCCGCTTCCAGGAGATGTTCGATCTGCCCGCGCGGCTCGTCACGCCCGGCGCGCGCTTCGAGGACACCATCCGTTTTCTCGTGCGCCGCGGCGAATACGGGCCTGTCGCGGACGAGGAGGAGGCGGTGCGCGCGCGGGTCGAGGTCGCCCGCCGCTTTCAGCCGCATTACATGGAGCGCACGCGCGCCAACGGGCGCACGATCAGCGTGGAGGGCACGCCGCTGCCGGAGGGTGGCTGGGTCTCGGTCTACACCGACATCACGCCCACGAAGCAGCACGAGGCGCTGCTGCGCGCGCGCTCCGAGGAGCTGTCCGACCAGCTCATCGCGCATGCCGAGGAGCTCGCCGCGGCGAACCGCCAGCTC
>NZ_JAWLFS010000035.1:0-17643 GCF_041685465.1 Rhodosalinus sp.
ACGCAGAGGAGCGTGGGCGGCCCCTCCCGCTCAGGACGCTCCGGCGGCGTCCCGGGGAGCGGCACCGCGTTGGGGATCACGGTGATCCTCTCCGCGGGCACGCCCCAGTGCTCCGCGATCTGGCGGGCCATCCCCTCGGTCAGCGCGATCACGCGGTCCGCGCAGGCGTAGGTGCGGCGAAAGAGCCGGCGCTTGTAGAGCCGCACGGGCAGGCTGCGCATCTCGTTGCGCTCCCAGGTATACAAGGCCTCGCGCAACACGACGGTCGGCGACTGGCCCGATCCGCGCAGGGCCCGCGACAGGCCCACGAGGTTCGGGAGATCCACCACGAGGCAGATGTCGGGACGTTGCGCCGCGAACACGCGGCGCAGCCGGGGGACGATCTGAACGGTGCGGCGCGTGCCGAGCACCTCGAGCGGGACGAGATCGCCGCGCAGCCCGGCTTGCTCCGCCTCCGGCGCGCGGCCGGCGGCGAGGACGACGTCGTGCCCCGCTTCGGCGAGGATGTTCGCGTATTTCACGGCGTTCTTCCCTGCGCCGCCCGAGACCGAGCGGACGTAGATCAGGATGCGGCGTGTCTCCGCCATCAGAGCCTCCCCGACGCGCCGGTGCGCGGTAGCCCGCGGACCCCGGCTTTGCAAGCCGCGGCCGGGTTGCCGGCGCGGGCACGACTGGATAAGCGGAAGCACCCTGAAAGCCAAAAGGAACGGCGATGTTCGATCTGACGGGAAAGACGGCGCTGGTGACCGGCGCCTCGGGCGGAATCGGCGGCGAGGTCGCGCGCGCGCTGCATGGCGCGGGGGCGACGGTGGCGCTGTCTGGCACGCGCGAGGGCCCGCTCGGGGAGCTGGCCGCCGCGCTCGGCGAGCGGGCGCATGTCCTGCCCTGCGACCTCTCCGACCCGGAGGCGGTGGCCGCGCTGCCCGGGCGCGCGACCGAGGCGATGGGCGGCCTCGGCATTCTCGTCAACAACGCCGGCATCACGCGCGACGGCCTCTTCATGCGCATGTCGGACGACGACTGGCAGCAGGTGCTCGACGTGAACCTGACCGCGACGATGCGCCTCTGCCGCGCGTCGCTCCGCGGCATGATGAAGGCCCGCTGGGGCCGGATCGTCAACGTCGGCTCCGTCGTGGGGTCCATCGGCAACCCCGGTCAGGCGAATTATGCCGCCGCCAAGGCCGGGCTCGTCGGGCTCACGAAGTCCATCGCGCACGAGGTGGCGCCGCGCGGCGTGACGGCGAACGTGGTCGCGCCGGGCTTCATCACCACGGCGATGACCGAGAAACTGACGGAGGATCAGCGGGCCGGGCTCCTTCAGCGGGTGCCCATGGGCCGCATGGGCGACGCGCGGGAGGTGGCGGCCGCCGCGCTCTACCTGGCGAGCCCGGAGGCGGCCTATGTCACCGGCGCGACCCTGCATGTGAACGGCGGAATGGCGATGCTGTGAGGCCGTGCCGGCACCGGCGAAAGCGTTTGCCATCGCCGGTGCATGTGCTATAGGCGCGCCTGATTTGGACGGGCCGTGGAACGGTCCGCCCGAGGCCGCCGCGCGGCACGACGACGCGCCCTTCCGGGCGCAGAGAGGCGCCGGACCCGAGGGGCGAGGGCAGAACAGGGCGAAGGCCCGGAAGGACAACGAGGACCTGGATATGAGCGACATCGCGGATCGCGTTAAGAAGATCGTCGTGGAGCATCTCGGCGTGGAGGAGGACAAGGTCAGCAACGCGGCCTCTTTCATCGACGACCTCGGCGCGGACAGCCTCGACACCGTCGAGCTGGTCATGGCCTTCGAGGAGGAGTTCGGGATCGAGATCCCCGACGACGCCGCCGAAAACATCCAGACCTTCGGCGACGCAGTGAAATTCATCGAGGACGCCCAGTAAGCGACCGGGCAGTCCGGATCGGGGCGGCATCCGGGCACCGGGTGCCGCCCTCTCTTTTTTTGAGCTGTCGCTGCCCCCGCGCGGGCCTTGCCCCGCGCGGGCGGGAGAGGCTATGAGCAGGCGGTCAGAAGCAGGAGTGCAGGCGATGCGGCGCGTTGTCGTTACGGGGTTGGGGCTTGTCACGCCGCTGGGATGCGGCGTCGATACGACATGGTCGCGCCTGCTCGAGGGGCGCTCCGGCGCGGGGACGATCACCCGCTTCGACGCCTCCCGCCTCGCCACCACCTACGCCTGCGAGGTGCCCCTCGGCGACGGGTCGGACGGGAGCTTCAATTCCGACGACTGGATCGCGCCCAAGGAACGGCGCAAGATCGACGAGTTCATCGTCTACGGCCTCGCCGCCGCGCAGCAGGCGGTCGAGGATGCGGGCTGGGCCGACGCGTCCGAAGCCGACAAGCTGCGCACCGGCGTGATGATCGGGTCGGGCATCGGCGGGCTCAACTCCATCGCCGAGACGGCCTGCCTCATCCGGGACAAGGGGCCGCGGCGCGTCTCGCCGTTCTTCATCCCGGGTTCGCTGATCAATCTCATCTCGGGGCAGGTGAGCATCCGCTACGGGTTCAAGGGACCGAACCACGCCGTCGTCACCGCCTGCTCGACCGGGGCGCATGCCATCGGAGACGCGGCGCGGCTGATCAAGGACGACGACGCCGACGTGATGCTCGCCGGCGGCGCCGAGGCCGCGATCAGCGAGATCGGCATCGCCGGCTTCAACGCCTGCAAGGCGCTCTCGACCAAATACGGCAATGCCCCCGAGGCGGCCAGCCGGCCCTACGATTGTGACCGCGACGGCTTCGTCATGGGCGAGGGCGCGGGCGTCGTGGTGCTCGAGGAATACGAGCACGCCAGGGCCCGCGGCGCGACGATCTACGCGGAGGTGATCGGCTACGGCCTCTCGGGCGACGCCTATCACATCACCGCGCCCAGCGAGGACGGCGACGGCGCGGAGCGCTCGATGCGCGCGGCGCTGCACAAGGCGGGGCTCGAGCCCGGCGCGATCGACTACATCAACGCGCATGGCACCTCGACCATGGCCGACGTGATCGAGCTGCAGGCGGTCGAGCGGATGCTTGGCGAGGCCGCGGCCGGCGTCACAATGTCCTCGACCAAGTCGATGACCGGCCACCTGCTCGGCGCGGCGGGCGCGATCGAGGCGATCTTCTCGATCCTCGCCATCCGCGATCAGGTCGCGCCGCCGACCATCAACCTCGACGCCCCGGCGGTCGAGACGCCGATCGACCTTGCGCCCAACGCAAAGCGCGCGCGCGAGATCTCGGTCGCGCTGTCCAACTCCTTCGGCTTCGGTGGCACCAACGCGAGCGTCCTCTTCCGGAAGGTCGCGTGAATGTGGCGCAGCATCGCGTCGAACGCTCTGACGCTCATCGCCGTGGTGCTGTTTCTCGGGGCCGGTCTGGTCCTCTGGGGCGAGCGGACGTATCGCGCGCCGGGCGCGCTCGATCGCGCCACCTGCGTGCAGGTCGAACGGGGCAGTAACCTGCGCGAGCTTTCGCGCCGCCTCGAAGAGGATGACGTGATCTCCTCGGGGCTCGTCATGCGCCTGGCCGCCGATTACGGGGGCATGACCGGCAGCCTGAAGGCGGGCAACTTCCTGATCGAGCCGGGCGCCTCCATCGAGGACGTGCTGGGCAAGGTCACGGGCGACGGCATCAGCGATTGCGGCACCGTGGTGACGCTCCGGGTCGGCGTGAACGCGACCCGCGCGGATGTGCTGCAGTTCTCTTCCGAGACGGGTCGGATGGAGGTGGCCGCGGAGGTGGCGCTGACCGGGGAGGAGCGCCCGGAGATCTACCGCGAGGCGCTGGCGGATCCCGCGACCGAATACAATGTGGTCACCGCCGAGGGGGCGACCAGCTGGCAGATCGCGCGCGCGCTCGAGCGGTTCGACGTGCTTGCGGGCGAGATCGACGAGACGCCCGACGAAGGCGCACTCGCGCCGGGCGGCTATAAGGTGCGCCGCGGCGACGACCGGGCGGATCTGATCGCCGAAATGGAGGAGGCCCAGGCTGCGATCCTTGCCGAAGCCTGGGCCGGCCGGGCACCGGGCTTGCCGCTCGAGACGCCCAAGGAGGCGCTGATCCTTGCCTCCATCGTGGAAAAGGAGACCGGCGTGGCCGCCGAGCGGCGCCGCGTGGCGAGCGTCTTCGTCAACCGCCTGGAGCGGGGGATGCGGTTGCAGACCGATCCGACGGTGATCTACGGCGTCACCGAGGGCCGCGGCGTGCTGGGCCGCGGGCTGCGCCAGAGCGAACTGCGCGAGGCGACGGCGTGGAATACCTACGTGATCGACGGGCTGCCGCCGACGCCGATCGCCAACCCCGGTCGGGCCAGCATCGAGGCCGCGCTGGATCCGGAGCCCACCGACGACCTTTTCTTCGTGGCCGACGGGACGGGCGGGCACGCCTTCGCCGAGACGCTTGCGGAACACAATCGCAATGTCGCGCGCTGGCGGGAAATCGAGGCCGAGCGCGCGGCCGAGGAGGACTGAGCGCGCGCTCGTCGGCTCTTGCGGGGGCAATCGCGCAGGGCGCTGCGGGCTAAGATTTTCCAATGGCAACGGGCGCTTAGTCGGGCCGGCGTTGCGCAACGGGATTGACGGATCGCACGCTTTCGCCTATAGGTTGCGGCACGCTGGACAGAGTGCACAGGGCGGCGCGGGACACCCCGCGGCCGCCCTTTTTCGTGCGCGTCCGGCGCGCACCCACCAACCGAAAGGCCGGCCCTTGTCCACCACCCTGACGACCGAGACGGCGGAGGACTCGCCCCTCGACGAGGAGATCGCCAGCATCGCGCGACAGCTCCGCGGGATGCGCCACGAGCTCGAGGACTTCCAGCACATGCTCGCGCGCGGCGACTGGGACGATGCGCGCGAGGCGGGCAAGGCGGTCGCCTCCGTCAAGCAGTGGATCCGGCTGGCGATAGAAGCGGAGATGCTGCTGCATGCGCGACGACGCAAGAGTTCCGGCCTCGCCCGGGGAAGCTACGCCCTCGACCTCGCCGCCGCCCGCGCCGAGATCGGCGCTCGACTGGATCGCCTGCGCCGCACCGGAGGCGCGCCGGCGGTTTCTTGACGACCTCGGCGACGGCGAACTGCTGGCCTTGCCCTTCCTGTTCGAGGTCTGGGCGATGGGGCATCAGCTGCCGCCCCCGGGTGACTGGCGCACATGGATCGTGATGGGGGGCCGTGGCGCGGGCAAGACACGCGCCGGGGCCGAATGGGTCCGCGCGGAGGTCGAGGGGCCCGGCCCGCTCGACAGCGGGCGCGCGCGCCACGTGGCGCTGGTGGGCGAGACCTACGACCAGGTGCGCGACGTCATGGTCCTGGGGGAAAGCGGCATCCTCGCCTGCTCGCCGCCCGACCGGCGGCCCGACTGGGAACCCTCGAAGCGCCGGCTCGTCTGGCCCAACGGGGCGGTGGCGCAGCTTTTCTCGGCGCACGATCCGGAGGCGCTGCGCGGGCCGCAGTTCGACGCGGCCTGGGCCGACGAACTGGCCAAATGGCTCAAGGCCGAGGCGGCGTGGGACATGCTGCAGTTCGCCCTGCGGCTGGGCGATGCGCCGCGGGCCTGCGTGACCACCACGCCGCGCAACGTGGCCGTGCTGAAACGGCTGCTCGCGCTCGAGTCGACGGTCGTCACGCGCGCCGGGACCGAGGCCAACCGCGCCAACCTCGCCGAGAGCTTCCTCGACGAGGTCCGCGCGCGTTATGCTGGCACGCGGCTCGGGCGGCAGGAACTCGACGGGGTGCTGCTCGAGGATGCGGAGGGCGCGCTCTGGACGTCCGCGGCGCTCGGGGACTGTCGCGTCGACCGCCCGCCGGAGCTCGACAGGATCGTGGTCGCGATCGACCCGCCCGCGACCGGGCACGCGGGGAGCGACTCCTGCGGCATCGTGGTGGCCGGCGCGACCCTCTCGGGCGATGTGCCCGACTGGCGGGCCGTGGTGCTGGAGGATGCGAGCCTCGGCGCGGCGCGACCCTCGGACTGGGCCGAGGCGGCGGTCGCGGCGATGGAGCGCTGGGGCGCCGAGCGGCTGGTCGCCGAGGTCAACCAGGGGGGCGACATGGTGGCGGAGGTGATCCGGCAGGTCGACCCGATGGTGCCGCTGCGGCAGGTGCGGGCGACCCGCGGCAAGCTCGCCCGCGCCGAGCCGGTCGCCGCGCTCTACGAACAGGGTCGGGTGCGCCACCTCCGGGGCCTTGCCGTGCTCGAGGAGCAGATGTGCCGCATGACGGCGCAGGGCTACGAGGGGCCCGGCAGCCCGGATCGGGTGGACGCGCTGGTCTGGGCGCTGCACGAACTCATGATCCTGCCGGCCGCCCGCTGGCGCCGGCCGAGGATGCGCGCGCTCTGAAGCCGGATCGGATCACGGTCACCCATCGTCGCGTGAATGGTCCCGTTCACTGATGCGGCATGTCCGGGCCGCTCGAGATCGGGGGTCCGCGTCCGGGGCCTCGCTCCGGAAGGGTGGCCGCCTGACCTGCGGCGGGGGTAGCCTGACGCGCCCTGTCGGACTGCCGGAGCTTGGGCCCCGCGACGCACCCTCAAGACGGGCGCGTCGCGGGGCCGGATAGGCGCTCAGGCCGCCTGCGCCTCCGGCCCGAAACGGCCATAGAAGCTCTCCCCCGTCTCCGCCATCTCGCGCAGGAGCGCCGGGCAGTCGAAGCGCGGGCCGTGGGTGGCCGCGAGCGCGTCGCAAAGCTCGGCCGCGCGCGCCGCGCCCAGCATGTCGAGCCATCCGAAGGGGCCGCCCGACCAGGGCGCGAAACCCCAGCCCAGGATCGCGCCCACGTCGCCCTCCCGGATGTCCTCCAGAACGCCCTCCTCGAGCGCGCGCACCGCTTCCAGCACCTGCGCGAACATGAGCCGGTGCTGCACCTCCGCAAGCTCGGGCTGCGCCTCGGCCGGGGGATACTGCGCCGCGAGCCCCTCCCAGAGCCCGAGGCGCTTGCCGCTCTCGTCGTAGGCGTAGAAGCCGGCGTTGGCCTTGCGCCCGAGCCGGCCCTCGTCGGCCATCCAGAAGAGCACCTCGTCCACCGCGTCGTCGGGGTAGGCCTCGCCGAGCGCCGCGCGCGTCGCCTTGGCGATCTTCACGCCGAGGTCGATCGAGGTCTCGTCCACCAGTTGCAGCGGCCCCACGGGGAAGCCGAGCTGGCGCGCCGCGTTCTCGATCAGCGCGGGCGTGACGCCCTCGCCGACCATGCGGATGCCTTCGTTGATGTAGGGGATGATGCAGCGGTTGGCGTAGAAGAAGCGCGCGTCGTTCACCGCGATCGGCGTCTTGCGGATCTGGCGCACGTAATCCAGCGCCTTGGCCACCGCGCGATCGCCCGTCTCGCGCCCCTTGATGATCTCCACCAGCAGCATCTTCTCGACCGGCGAGAAGAAGTGGATGCCGATGAACTGTTCGGGCCGGGCGCTGGCCTTGGCCAGATCGCTGATCGGCAGGGTCGAGGTGTTGGTGGCGAAGATCGCGTCCGCGGGCAGATGCGCCTCGGCCTGTTTCGTGACCTCGGCCTTGATCTTCGGGTCCTCGAAGACCGCCTCGATCACCAGGTCGCAGCCTTCAAGCGCGGCGTAGTCGGTCGTGGCCGTGATCCGCGCGAGCGTCTCGGCCTTTTTCTCGGGCGTCGACTTTCCCCGCTTGATGCCCTTGTCGAGATAGCTCTCGGTATAGGCCTTGCCCTTGTCGGCGGCCTCCTGGGCCTGGTCGATGAGCACGACCTCCATCCCCGCCTGCGCGGAGACGAGCGCGATTCCCGCCCCCATCATGCCCGCGCCGAGGACGCCCAGCTTCTGCACCCGCTGGTCCGGCGCCTCGGGGCGGTTCGCGCCCTTCTCCAGCGCCTCCTTGTTGACGAAGAGCGAGCGGATCATCGCCGCCGAGGAGGGGTTCAGCAGGATATGCGTGAACCAGCGCGCCTCGATCCGGAGCGCGGTGTCGAAGGGCACCAGCGCGCCCTCGTAGACCGCCGACAGGAGCGCCTGCGCCGCCGGGAAGGCCCCGTAGGTCTGCGCGTTCACCATCGCCGAGGCGCCGACGAAGGTCATGAAGCCCTGCGGGTGATAGGGCGTGCCGCCCGGCATCTTGTAGCCCTTCGCATCCCAGGGCTTGACGATGTCGGCGTCTCCCGCGTTCAGCACCCAGGCCTTCGCCGCGGCCAGCGGGTCCTCGACCACCTCGTCGATGATGCCAGCCGCTTTGGCCTTCGCCGGCGCCACCGTCTTGCCCTCCAGCAGGTAGGGCGAGGCCGCCATCGCGCCGAGCTTGCGCACGAGCCGCGTGGTCCCGCCCGCGCCCGGGAAGATGCCCACCTTGATCTCCGGCAGGCCGATCTTGGCCTTGGGGTTCTCGGCGGCGAAGATGCGATGCGTGGCGAGCGGGATCTCCAGCCCGATGCCCACCGCCGTGCCGGGCAGGGCGGAGGCGATCGGCTTGCCGCCCTTCAGCGTCTTGGGGTCCATCCCCGCGCGCTCGATCTTCCGCAAGGTCCCATGCATCTGCATGATGCCCTCGAAGAGACCCTTCGCCGGGTCGTCGCCCGCCTCGTCCCGCATCCGCGCGAGCACGTTGAGGTCCATGCCGCCGGCGAAGTCCTTCTTCGCGGAGGTGATGACGACGCCCTTCACCGCGTCGTCGGACAGCGCCTTGTCGATCAGGGCGTCCAGCTCGCCCAGCGCGTCGAGGCTGAGCACGTTCATCGACCGCCCCGGCACGTCCCAGGTGATCACCGCGACGCCGTCGGCGCCCTTGTCCATCGTGAATTCGGTCATCTCTCTCGCCCTCACACGCGTTCCAGGATCGTTGCCGCGCCCATGCCCGAGCCGATGCAGAGCGTGGCGAGGCCGGTCTCGCGGTCCGCGCGCTCCATCTCGTCCAGCAGCGTGCCGAGGATCATCGCCCCCGTGGCGCCCAGCGGGTGGCCCATGGCGATGGCGCCGCCGTTCACGTTGACGCGGGACGGGTCCACCTCGAAGGCCTGCATGAAGCGCATGACAACCGCCGCGAAAGCCTCGTTCACCTCGAACAGGTCGATGTCGCCGATCTGCATCCCGCTCTCGCGCAGGATCTTGCGCGTCACCGGCACGGGGCCTGTCAGCATGATGGTGGGATCGGTGCCGATCTTGGCGGTGGCGCGGATGCGCGCGCGCGGGGTGAGCCCGTTCGCCTCGCCCCATTCCTTCGACCCGATGAGCACGGCGGCCGCGCCGTCCACGATGCCGGAGGAGTTGCCGGCGTGGTGGATGTGCTCGACCCGCTCGAGATGCGGGTACTTCAGCATCGCCACCTTGTCGAAACCCGGCATCGCCTCGCCCTGCTCCTTGAAGGAGGGCTTGAGCGCGCCAAGGCTCTGCATGTCCGTCTCGGGGCGCATGTGCTCGTCGCGATCGAGGATCGTCAGCCCGTTGACGTCCTTCACCGCCACGACGGACTTCGCGAAGCGCGCCGCGTCCCAGGCCGCCTTGGCGCGCTGCTGGCTCTCGACGGCGAGCGCATCCGCCTCGTCGCGGGTGAAACCGTATTCCGTCGCGATGATGTCCGCGCCGATGCCCTGGGGGACGAAATACATCTCCATCGCCACGGACGGATCGGCCGCGATCGCGCCGCCGTCCGAGCCCATCGGCACGCGGCTCATGCTCTCCACCCCGCCCGCGATATAGGCGCCGCCCGCGCCGCCGCGCACCTGGTTGGCGGCCATGTTCACCGCCTCCAGCCCGGAGGCGCAGAAACGGTTGATCGACACGCCCGGGATCGACTCGTCGAGATCCGAGGCGAGCACGGCGGTGCGCGCGAGACAGGCCCCCTGTTCGCCCACCTGCGTGACGTTGCCCCAGATCACGTCCTCCACGGCGTGACCCTCGAGCCCGTTGCGCGCCTTGAGCGCATCGAGCGCGGTCGTGGACAGGCGCACCGCGGTCACCTCGTGCAGGCTCCCGTCCTTGCGGCCCTTGCCGCGCGGCGTGCGCACGGCGTCGAAGATATAGGCGTCGGTCATCGTCTGCCTCCGTTCAGGCCCGGTCGCTCGGATGGCCGGGCATCAGGTCGTAAGGGTGTTTCCAGCCCGGCAGCGCCGCGAGGCGCGCGAGCCAGGCGTCGATGGCGGGCCACGCGGCCCGGTCGAACCCGAAGGGCTCGGGATAGAAGAGATAGCCGCAGCAGGAGAAGTCGGCGTTCGTCGGCCCGTCGCCCACGATCCAGTCGCGGCCTTCGAGATGCCGGTCGAGCACCGCATAGGCGGCCTTCAGCCGCCCCTGCATGAAGCCGATCACCTCGGCCGGGCGCTTCTCCTCGGGCAGGAAGTTCATCAGGAAGCGTGTCATTCCTGCCTGGCTCGAGAGCTTGTGGTTGTCCCAGAGCACCCAGCGCAGGACCTCGCGCCGCTCACGCGCGTCGCGTCCTCCGAACATTCCCGATCTCTCCGAAACGTAATCCTGGATCGCGCCGGACTGCGTGAGCACGTAGTCCCCGTCCACCATCACCGGCGCCTCGCCCATCGGGTTGAGCGCGCGGTAGTCCCCCGACCGCGTGGCGCCGGAGAAGAAATCTACCTTCACCGGCGTCCAGGCGAGCCCCGAGAGCGCGAGGGGCAGCGCGGCCTTGTAGGAATTGCCGCTCTCCCCGAAGCAGTGGAGCTCGATGGTCATGGCGCGCTCCTCGCCGACCGGCGCGATGCGGGGGTTTCACACCCCCGCACCCCCGTGGGATATTTTTTTCCAAGAAGAAGCAGGAGACGCGTCTGCGTCCACGGTTCGTTAATCCTCTCCGGGGTATCGTCTTCCTGCGGTACAGGCTGGGAAGCCGATGACCGCCCAAGGAGAAGCTCCGCCGCTCGCCCGGTGCGCGCGCATCGCGGGCGGCGGAGTGGACCGAGTGCGGCCCGGGTGCGATCAAGGGGCTCGATGTGCGGTCCGGCTCCTTCTTCTTGGCTCAAATATCCCGCGGGGGTGTGGGGGCGCGAAGCCCCCACCGCCCACGGCGCCGCCCGCGCCACTGCCGGGGTCATTTGCCCCCCGCGAAGCTGCGCGCGATGAGTTCCTTCATGATCTCGTTGGTGCCGCCGTAGATGCGCTGCACCCGCGCGTCGGTCCACATCTCGGCGACGGCGTATTCCTGCATGAATCCGTAGCCGCCGTGCAGCTGGAGGCAGTCGTCGAGCACCTCGCCCTGCGTGTCCGTCAGCCAGTATTTCGCCATCGCCGCCTTCTCCACGGTGAGCTCCCCCCTCAGGTGCTCTGCGATGCACTCGTCGAGGAAGGCGCGGGCGACCTTGGTCTTCGTCAGGCATTCGGCGAGCTTGAAGCGGGTGTTCTGGAACTGCATGATCGGGCCGCCGAAGGCCTCGCGCTCGTTGCAGTAGGCGATCGTGCGCTCGACCGCGCCTTCCATCGCGCCGACGGCGCCGCAGCCGATGATGAGGCGCTCCTGCGGCAGTTGCTGCATCATCTGGTAGAAGCCGCGCCCCTCCTCGGCCCCGAGGATGTTCTCGGGAGGGACCGGCACCGCGTCGAAGAAGAGCTCGGACGTGTCGGCGGCGTGCGCGCCGATCTTCTCGAGGTTGCGGCCGCGCGTGAAGCCTTCGGCGCCCTCGGTCTCGACCACCACGAGCGAGGTGCCCTTCGCGCCCTTCGACGGGTCGGTCTTGGCCGCGACCACGATGAGGTCGGCGTGCTGCCCGTTGGTGATGAAGGTCTTCTGCCCGCTCACGCGGTAGACGTTGCCGTCGCGCACCGCGCGCGTCCTGAGGTTCTGCACGTCCGAGCCGCCCGACGGCTCTGTCATGGCGAGCGCGCCCACCATCTCGCCCGAGACCATCTTCGGCAGCCAGCGCATCTTCTGCTCTTCGGTGCCGTAGGCGAGGACGTAATGCGCGACGATGCCGGAGTGGATGCCGTGGCCCCAGGAGGCCAGGTTGGCGCGCGAGCCTTCCATCAGGATCACCGCCTCGTGGCCGAAATCGCCGCCGGCGCCGCCGTACTCTTCGGGGACCGAGGGGCAGAGCAGGCCGAGGTCGCCGGCCTGTCCCCATGTCTCCCGGTCCATTTCGCCCTGCCGGCGCCAGCGGTCGTAGTGCTGGACCCAGTTTTCCTCGATGAAGCGCCGGGTCATGTCGGCGAGCATCTGGTGCTCTTCGGTCATCCAGGCCGATGGCATCGCGGTTTCTCCTCCCCTTGAAACCCTGGTGTCGGCTTATCGCTTGCGCGCGTCGAGCTCCGCGTTGAAGAGGCGCAGCCGGTGGCCGAGCGCCTCGTCGTCGGTGACGCTGTCGAAATGCTCGAAGAGGAACGAGAGCGCCTCGCCCTCGTCGAGCCCGGCCTCCCGCGCGAAGCGGCGCAGGCGACGGTAGCCGTCCTCGGTCATCGCGACCTGAAAGCGCCGGGTCGTGCGGAAGCGTTTCGGCATGGCTCCTCCCCTTGCGCCGCCGTTGGCTGCGGGCTCGACATGCACCCTACGTCAGAACTGCGCCGCGTCCAGCTCCATGACCGGTGCGGCGCCGCTGCCGATCCGGGCGAGATGCATGCCCGTCGCCGGCAGCTGGCGCGCCATGTAGTAGCGCCCCGTGGCGAGCTTGGCCTCGAGGAAGGCCGGGTCGCCGCGACCTTCGGCCAGCGCCGCCTTCGCCGCGAGCCCCATCTTCGCCCACATGAGGCCGAGGCAGACGTGCCCGAAGAGGTGCATGAAGTCGTAGCTGCCCGAGAGCGCCGCCTGCGGGGTCTTCATGCCCTGCTGCATGAAGAACATGCCCGCCGACTGCAGGTCCTTTGAGGCCTGCTTGAGCGGCTCGAGGAAGTCGCGATCGAAGGCTTCGTCCTCGCCTTCGTGTTCCTTGTTGAAGGCCTTGACCATCTCGAAGAAGGCCATGATCGCCTTGCCGCCGTCCTGCCCGAGCTTGCGCCCCACCAGGTCGAGCGACTGGATGCCGTTCGTGCCCTCGTAGATCATGGTGATCCGCGAATCGCGCACGAACTGCTCGAGGCCCCATTCCTTGACGAAGCCCGAGCCGCCGAGCGTCTGCTGCGCGAGCACCGTGGTCTCGAACCCCTTGTCGGTGAGGAAGCCCTTGATGACGGGTGTCAGCAGCGAGATCATAGCATCCGCCTCGGCGTCGCCCGCGCGCTCGGACCGGTCGATCATCTGCGCGCCCCAGAAGGTGAAGGCGCGCGCGCCCTCGACGAAGCTCTTCTGGTGCAGGAGGTTTCGCCGCACGTCCGGGTGCACGATGATCGGGTCGGCCGGCCCGTCGGGGTTCGCCGGGCCGGTCACGTCGCGCCCCTGAAGCCGGTCCTGCGCGAAGGCGCGCGCGTTCTGATAGGCGACCTCGCCCATCGCGTAGCCCTGCAGGCCGACGCCGATGCGGGCCTCGTTCATCATGGTGAACATCGCGCGCATGCCCTTGTGAAGCTCGCCCACGAGGTAGCCGGTGGCGCCATCGTAGTTCATGACGCAGGTGGCGTTGCCGTGGATGCCCATCTTGGACTCGAGCCCGCCGCAGGTGACGGCGTTGCGCGCGCCCAGCGAGCCGTCCTCGTTCACCATGAACTTCGGCACGATGAAGAGCGAGATGCCCTTGGTGCCCTCGCCGCCGCCGGGGGCCTTGGCGAGCACGAGGTGGATGATGTTCTCGGACAGGTCGTGCTCTCCGGCCGAGATCCAGATCTTCTGGCCGGTGATGCGCCAGGTGCCGTCGTCGGCAGGCTCCGCCTTGGTGCGGATCAGGCCGAGGTCGGTGCCGCAATGCGGCTCGGTCAGGTTCATGGTCCCCGACCAGATGCCGTCGACGAGGTTGGGCAGATAGGTGCGCTTCTGCGCCTCCGAGCCGTGGGTGTGGATCGCGGAGTAGGCGCCGTGGGTCAGCCCCTGGTACATGTTGAAGGCCATGTTGGCGGAGACGAACATCTCGCCCACCGCCGAGCCGATCAGGTAGGGCATCCCCTGGCCGCCGTACTCCGGGTCGGCGTCGAGGCCCATCCAGCCGCCCGCGCGCATCTGCTCGTAGGCGTCCCTGAAGCCCTCGGGCGTGCGCACCTTGCCGTTCTCGAGCGTGCAGCCCTGCGCGTCGCCGACGGGATTGAGAGGCGCGAGCACGTTCTCCGACAGCTTGCCCGCTTCCTCGAGGATCGCGGCGGTCGTCGCGCGGTCGAGGTCCTCGTAGCCGGGGATCCCGGCCTCCGAGATCGCGAGCACGTCATGCAGGACGAACTGCATGTCGCGGGTGGGGGCGTCGTAGATCGGCATCGCTCACTCCCTGGGCTTGTGGTGCCGCGGCCGCTATTCGGCCGCGGTCCTGTTCGTCGAGGCGAGCATCTGCTCGCCCCAGGCGAGCTGCTCGCGCAGCTCGGAAATCGCGTCGTCGAGCTCGGCGCGCTGCTGCTCCATCTCCGCCAGTCGCGTCTGCGCGAGCTCATGGGCGCGCTGAATCTGCGTTTGCTGCTGATCGTCGGCGTCGTAGAGGTCGAGAAGCTGGCGGATCTGCTCGAGGCTGAACCCGAAGCGCTTGCCGCGCAGGATCAGCTTGAGCCGCGCGCGATCGCGGCGGGTGAAGAGCCGCTTCTGGCCTTCCCGGATCGGGAAGATGAGCTCCTTCGCCTCGTAGAAACGGAGCGTTCGCGGGGTGACGCCGAAGGCATCGCACATCTCGCGGATGGTCATGGTTGCGTCGGTTTCGGCGCCTGCGTTTTCTGCGGTCATGTTCTTGGTCCTCGTCTGTCTCAGCGTGACGCCGGGGACATGCGGGTTCACCCAACCGGATACAACAGCATCGAAAGTTTACGTAAGCGAGACGCTGCGTCATTTCTATCCACGGGAAATCTTTCGTCTCGGACAGGGGGTCGCGCGCAACGAAATGACGTTGCGGGAGCCTTGGCCGACATGCGGCAAGGTGCAGGGATTGCACAACTTTCCGTGATATCTTTGGATCGTGGCGATCGGTTCAGCCAAAAGCCCGGCCATCGCCGCTGCGCAGAGTGGCGCGGGTCTCGTCGCGCATGCGGCGCAGTTCGTCCATCGCTTCCTCGATCTGCGCCTTCTGCCGGGCGAGCTCGTCGAGCTGCGCGTCCGCGGCCTCGACGAAGGTGCGCATCTGCGTCTCGGTGCCTTCCTTCTCGTAGATCAGCAGCCATTGCCGGATATCCTCGAGCTGAAAGCCATAACGCCGCCCGCGCAGGATGAGCGTCATGCGGGCGAGTTCGCGCGGTCCGTAGAAGCGCTGCCGCCCGATGCGCTCGGGTTGCAGGATCTCGATGTACTCGTAATACCTGAGCGTGCGTGGCGTCACCTCGAAGCGCGCGCACATTTCCTTGAACGAGAGGCGTGGCTCGGACATCCGCAATCTCCCTTGCCTTCGACCTAGGTCCCCGGCGACGCGTGGGCAACCGCGGGCGGCGGTCTTGCGCTCGCCCGGGCGGCGCGCGATGAAGGACGGGACTGGCGAGGATCGAGAGCGCATGACCCCCGACAAGGCAGAAATGGCGCGCCGGTTCACCGAGGCGATCCCCCACGTGAAGGCGCTGGGCATGGAGTTCGCGCACCTCGGCGACGGCGAGGCCTCGATGCGGATGCCGTGGAACCCGCGATTCGTGGGCGATCCGGAAACCGGCGTGATCCATGGAGGTGCGGTCTCGGCGCTGATGGACACCTGCTGCGGCGCCGCGGTGATGAGCCACCCGGCCGCGCCCGGCACGACGGCGACGCTCGATCTGCGCATCGACTACATGCGCCCCGCGACGCCGGGGCAGAGCGTGCGCACCACGGCCACCTGCTACCGGCTGACGCGCACGGTCGCTTTCGTCCGCGCCACCGCCTGGGACGACGACGATGCGCGCCCGGTCGCCACGGCGACCGGGGCCTTCACCGTGGAGGGTGTCAAATGAGCGGTCCCCGCCCGGAGCCCGTGCAGGTCGTCAAGCAGCGCCGCGACGCCGCGCTCTCCGCGCTGTCGGGCGGGGTTCCCTACATCCAGTATCTCGGCATCGGCTTCGAGCGCCGCGGCGACGAGCTGACCGCGGTGCTGCCCTTCGACGACAAGCTGATCGGCAACCCGATGCTGCCCGCGCTTCACGGCGGGGTCACGGCGGCCTTCCTGGAGACCGCGGCGATCATCGAGCTGTCGTGGCAGATGCTCTGGCCCGACATCGAGTCGGGCGCGCTCGACCCCGACCGGCTCGCCGCGGGCGAGCTGCCGCGCCTGCCGAGGACCATCGATTTCACCGTGGATTACCTGCGCTCGGGCCTGCCGCGCGACGCCTACGCGCGGGCACGCGTCAACCGCTCCGGCCGGCGCTACTCGAGCGTTCATGTCGAGGCGTGGCAGGACAACCGTGCCCGCCTCTTCGCGCAGGCGACCGGGCACTTCCTGATGCCGCCCCGCGATGGCGGCTGAGGCCCCGGCGCCGCGCGAGGTCGACCACGCCCGGGTGCTGCGCATCGCGGTGCCAATCGTCATCTCGAACGCCACGATCCCGCTGCTCGGCGCCGTCGATACCGGCGTCGTCGGGCAGATGGGGGAGGCCGCGCCGATCGGGGCCGTGGGCCTCGGCGCGATCGTCATCACCGCGGTCTACTGGGTCTTCGGCTTCCTGCGCATGGGGACCACCGGCCTCGCCGCGCAGGCCGAGGGCGCGGGCGACGGCGGCGAGGTCGCGGCGCTCCTGACGCGCGTCCTGCTGATCGGGCTCGGGGCGGGCGCGGGCCTGATCCTGCTGCAACTTCCGATCTTCTGGGCCGCCTTCGAACTCGCGCCGGCGAGCGCGGAGGTCGAGGGGCTGGCGCGTGGCTATCTCGGCATACGGGTCTGGAGCGCGCCGGCCGCCATCGCGATCTACGGGGTCACCGGCTGGCTCATCGCGCGGGAGCGCACGCGCGCCGTCCTCGTGCTGCAGGTCTGGATGAACGGGGTGAACATCCTGCTCGACCTGTGGTTCGTCCTCGGCCTCGGCTGGGGCGTGGAGGGCGTGGCCTTCGCCACCTTCCTCGCCGAGTGGTCGGCGCTCGCCCTCGGGCTCTGGCTCTGCCGCGACGCCTTCCGCCGGCCGGAGTGGCGCGACTGGGCGCGGGTCGCCGACGCGGAGCGCCTGCGCCGCATGGCAGTGGTGAACACAGACATCCTGATCCGCTCGCTGCTCCTGCAGACGGTCTTCGTCTCCTTCCTCTTCGTCGGCTCGGACTTCGGCGACGTCACGCTCGCCGCCAACCAGGTGCTGATGCAGTTCCTGCAGATCACCGCCTACGCGCTCGACGGTTTCGCCTTCGCCGCCGAAGCCATCGTCGGTCAGGCGATGGGCGCGCGAAGCGTGGCGACGCTGCGCCGTGGCGCGGCGGTCTCGAGCCTCTGGGGCGGGCTGTCGTCGCTCGGCATGGCGGCGGCCTTCGCGCTCGCGGGTCCCGCGATCATCGACCTGATGGCCACCGCGCCCGAGGTGCGGGCAGAGGCGCGCGTCTTTCTGCCCTGGATGGTCGCCGCGCCGCTGCTGGGCCTCGCGAGCTGGATGCTCGACGGCATCTTCATCGGCGCGACGCGCACCGCGGACATGCGCAACATGATGGCGGTGAGCTTCGCGGTCTACGTCGCCGCGGCGCTCGCGCTGGTGCCGGCCTTCGGCAATCACGGGCTCTGGGCGGCGCTGCTGATCTCCTTCGTGGCGCGCGGCGTGACGCTCGGCCTGCGCTACCCGGCGCTGGAGCG